>DASWIS010000026.1 GCA_036397555.1 Candidatus Zixiibacteriota bacterium
GAGCCGTTGAGCTGGACAGTGGAGTAGCGTCCCGCCATGCCGCGCACCACCAGTCTCTTGTCGTCGACGGCAGTGACACCGACGATGCGCTGGATCGCTTCGCCGGCATGGCTGTCACCGCTGCGCCGAATCGTTTCCGCGGAAATCCCGTCGGTGACGCTCGCGGCCGACCGCCGCTTGATCAGTACAGCATCTTCGGTCGCCCTGGCGCGTTCGGCGGTGACTTCGATCTTCTCGATCTCGGTGGCCTGAGTCGACAGGGAGGCATCCAGTGTCGTTGTCTGGCCGGATTGGACTTTCACGCCGGTGATCACCCTCTTGCTGAATCCGACACTCGCGACCACGACGGCGTGCTCACCCGCCGGAACATCCCGGATGTAATACCGCCCCTCCAAATCACAGGCGGCGCCGGTACTCGTCCCCTCGACGAGAACGCTCGCTCCGATGACGGGACGCCCGGAGGATTCATCAAGCACGACACCGGCAATCATGCCGGTATTGGCCCCGGCTGCCGATGACACGAGCATGTACGTCGCGATGGCAATCGCCATGATTGCGACTTTCTTCACAAGACACCTCGCTTGGGATTCAAACTGATCATCTGCGGATTTCTGCGCATCCTTGGCAATGCCCGCATGGGATTCGAATCAGATTGGACAACGAGAGTTCGTGGACATCGCACACGGGGAGTCAGGATCATTCCCAGCGTACGCTTGAACACACCGAGAGACCGACCCTTCCATTACAGGGCGCAATCGACACTCAGACCGTTATGTGAGTATGGAGAACCCGTTAAGGATCGATTAAGGGGAGATTGGCCTGGAGGTTTCCCACAGACTCGTGGGACGTGTGTCAGGGCGTGAGCACGCGGACTCCTGCCGGTCCTGCCACAATGACCGTCGTCGCCAGTCCTAGAAACAAGCCGTGCTCGACGATGCCGACTCGTTGGCAGAGCCGGTCGGCCAACGCGGACGCGTCCGTGATCGGCCCAAAGTTGCAATCGAGAATCATGTTTCCATGATCGGTGCGAAATGGCTCTGTCCCTTTCATGCGGACAGAGACCACCGCACCGAGCGACTCGACAAACTGCGCCTGGGTCCGCCAACCAAACGGGACAACCTCGACCGGCACCGCCCACTTCGTTCCCAAAACATCAGACATCTTGGAATCGTCAATCATGATCACTTCGCGGCGCGACGCCTGGGCCGCGATCTTCTCGCGCAGCAGCGCCCCGCCTCCCCCCTTAATCAGGTTGAGCTGCGGATCGACCTCGTCGGCGCCGTCCAGCGTGATGTCGATCACCGGATTCTCTTCGAGTGTTGACAGCGGGATCCCCAGCGAACGGGCTTCGGCTTCGATCTCCTTTGAGCAGGGGATACCAACAATCCGCGTGAGGCGACCGTCTTTCAAATATTGCGCCAGTTCACGGACAGCCAGAAGCGATGTGCTGCCATGCCCGAGTCCAACGGTCATGCCGGATTCAACCATGGCGGTCGCGTGCCGGGCTGCGAGTTGTTTGAGTTCTGTTTTGTCGTGTGACATCGCGGTCGCCAAGGAAGCAGTCTGCCTGGGTTCGTTCAAGGCACGAATCCCCGCCCGACGCTCGCGAGGCGACTTCGTGAGCAATCAGTGATGTAGCGGCCGTTCTTCGTCCCAGTCGGCGGACGAAATGGATAAGCTATGATATAACAAGCTGATACGAGGGTTTTCCGCTGATCTGACGTCATCGGCCACCGTGCGGCACAAAAATCCCTGGGACTTTGACAACTCGTTATATAGCAATATCATAGGAATCACGTACAATCGCGATTGCCTCCGGATTTCATTAGCGAAAGTGTTCCGAACCTCGTATTATCTATAGGGATAGCGTAAGTACCTCGGTAGTGGTTCCGGGATCGCCAGTATAGCTTGCGGCGACTTCCATTCCCGGTCGCACAACTTAAGACTCTGGATTCGCGCACGGTATATCCCGGCGCTTGAAAGCGACGGCCAAGAATGTTCGGATAGGAACAGTCAACGCGGACGGCTTGACCGAAGGGATCGTCAGAGCGTCGGATGATCCCGGAAGTTGGGGCAAGCCACAATCTCCGCCTCACACAGCCCCGGCAGGGGACACCGTGAAGGAGGAAGCTATGACGCAGACAACCACCGGGCCGACCGCCAGGAGGCGGCGCGCCAAGTACGTCACCCATCTGGACCGCGTGACCGAACTCTCGGAACGAGAACGGCTCGCCCTCAAGCCGGTGACCGAGCGCTTTGCTTTTCGAGCGAATGATTACTACCTCAATCTGATCAACTGGGACGACCCCAATGATCCGATACGCCGCCTTGTGATTCCCCATGCGCAGGAAGCATTTGAGTTCGGCAATTGGGATGCCTCCAATGAATCGGCGATCACCGTACAGCACGGTGTGCAGCACAAATACGGAACAACAGTTCTGCTGCTGGTCAATGAGGTATGCGACGCTTACTGCCGCTATTGTTTCCGCAAGCGGCTCTTCACCAATGACAACGACGAAACGATCAACGATGTCTCCGCCGGCATTGAATACATTCGCGAGCACGCCGAAGTCGACAATGTCCTGCTGACCGGTGGCGATCCGATGCTGTTGTCGAATCGGCGCCTCGACGGCGTGCTTTCGGCGCTGCGGGAAATCGACCATGTCCGGATCATCCGCATCGGCAGCAAGACGCCCGCCTTCAATCCGTTTCGCTTCCACGATCCCGAACTGCTCGCCATCTTCCGCAAGCATTCGCAACGCGACCGCCGCATCTATCTGATCTGCCATTTCGATCACCCGGTCGAGCTCACCGAGGAAAGCCGTGAGGCGTTGCGCCTGGTGCAGGAGGCGGGAGTCATCTGTGTCAACCAGTGCCCGATCATCCGCGGCATCTCCGACGACCCGGGCGTGCTCTCGGCGCTCTGGAACGAGTTATCGTATCTTGGGGTGACGCCTTACTACATTTTTCAATGCCGGCCGACCGCGGGCAACTCGGCCTTCGAGCTGCCGATCACCGAAGCATATTTCAATATCGAAGAGGCCAAACGCCGTTGCTCGGGACTCGCCAAGCGCATCAAGTACGTTATGTCGCACGAGTCCGGAAAGATCGAGATCCTTGCGGTCGACGCGGAACACGTTTACCTGCGCTACCATCGCGCCAGGAACGCTGAGGACGAACAGCGCTTCATCGCGTGCGAGCGCAACGACGAAGCATTCTGGCTCGATCAGCTCCGGCCGCTGCCGGGGTACGTCAACGAGTACTACTCGAAAGCCGATCAGTTCCACGCCGTGGCGTGACAAACTCATCAAGACATCACACGGGCGGCCGATGCAGGCCGCCCGTTTTGAATGTGCATGGTCCTGTCTGATCCTGAAAAATGTTCGTGGCGCGGGCACTGGGGTCGGCCTATGATGGCGGCGCCATGCACCTTCCCGCGGGAGCCGATGTGAGAATCGACAAACCGGTCAGTCTCAACATGAATGTCCGCGCCCTGGGGCAGTCTGCCACGCTGGCGATCAACGACATCAGTCGCAAGTTGAGCGCCGAAGGACACACGGTGTACCGGCTGGGATTGGGACAGTCCCCCTTTCCAGTACCACAACCGGTAGTGGAAGCGCTCAAGGCGAACGCCCACGAGAAGGATTACCTCCCCGCAGCCGGACTCCCGGCGCTGTGCCAGGCGGTCGCCGACCACCATCGGCGTCGCGATGGCGTCGAAATACGTCCGAGGGACGTACTGGTCGGGCCCGGCTCCAAGGAACTGATGTTTCTCTTGCAGTTGGTCTATTACGGAGAGTTGATCGTGCCGACTCCGTGCTGGGTCTCGTATGTGCCGCAGGCGGCGATCCTGGGACGACACGTAAGTCTCGTCCCAACCTCGGCGGACGATGGCTGGCACATGACGGCCGAGAGTCTCATCAGTCTCTGCGAGCTTGAACGCGATGACTACCGACCGCGTATCCTGGTCCTCAACTATCCCAGCAACCCGGTCGGAAGCTCTTACACGACCGATGAACTGAAAGAACTGGCAGGCGTCGCCCGCAAATTCCAAGTCATCGTGCTCTCCGATGAAATCTACGGCCCCCTGCACCATCGGGGTGAGCACGTCTCGATCGCGCGCTACTATCCCGAGGGGACGATCATCAGTTCGGGGTTGTCGAAGTGGTGTGGCGCCGGCGGGTGGCGGCTGGGAACGTTTGCGTTTCCCAGCTCTCTGGATTGGCTGCATGCGAAGATGGCCGCCGTCGCCAGCGAGACCTACACTTCGGTCAGTGCACCGATTCAGTATGCGGCTGTCCGTGCCTTCGAGGGCGGGACAGCGATCGAACAGTATCTGTGCCATGCGCGTCGGATCCTCTCAGGTCTCGGACAACAATGCGTGGCCACGCTGACCCGATCGCATATCAGCGTGACTCCGCCCGTGGGCGCATTCTATCTCTTCTTAGACTTCACTCCGCTGATGGACCATCTGGCCAGGCGCGGAATCCGGACGAGCGATGCACTCTGTTCCAGACTGCTGGTAGAGACCGGTGTCGCTGTTTTGCCGGGAAACGCCTTCGGACGCCCCCCCCGCGAATTGACGGCGCGGTTGGCCTATGTCGATTTCGATGGAGCAAAGGCGATGGCCGCCAGTGAGACGGTTCCCCTCGATCAGCCGCTGTCCGACGATTTCGTCGAATTGCTCTGTCTCAACGTGATGAAGGCGACACGTCTCCTGGCCGATTGGGCAAACGGCGTCGATTCCTGACTCATTTCGGGCAGTACCGTCCCATACAAATCCGGTCAGAATCGTCCCCAGGGCCGTGCGTTCCCCTTGGCTGGTTGTTCCTGCGGTTTGTTAAGATTTTCCCGGTCGCAAGGAGCCGGTTGATTCGTCGATGGCCGTCGTTGTAGTATTACTTCAATCAACGGGGCACATTGAGAGGAAAACATGAAGACGCTGTACCTTGTTCGGCACGCTGAAGCGGTCGGAAAAGGGAATGCGATTCCCGATTTCGAGCGTTCGCTGACGCCCAAAGGAATCAAGTCGGTGCGCGCGGTCGCACGCCGTCTGGCCAAACGTGACATCCGTCCCGATCAGATCGTGTCGAGTCCGGCCAATCGCGCGCTGGAGACGGCGCACATCTTCGCGAAGACCTTCGAGTATCCCCTCGAGCAAGTCGTCCTGAAATCGGCGCTCTATGACGACCAACGCATTCCGACGCTTCTGGAAGTTTTGCGCGGACTCGACGAGAGCGTCGAGTCCGCCTTGCTGTGCGGTCACGACCCACTGTTCACGGAGGCAGCCGGTGCGTTGATCGAAGGATTCGACAAATCATTGCCCAAAGGCGCCGTCGTGGGGATGTCGGTCGAGGGCAACGAGTGGGCATCGGTGATGCCCGGCAGGGGACGCTTCATTCTGTACGACTATCCCATGTCCAAAACCGAACTGCAAAAAAGACACAAAGTGCTTCGCCGCCGGCTGACCGAGAGCATGGTCGCTGAGCTGCTTACCGTGCTCGATTCCGTCGACCCGATCGCGGCGAAAGCGATTCGCGATTACACGACCAAAGCATGCCGGCGGGTGGCAAGCAGGTTTGTCCTGACAGCCGGGCACGCGGCGCTGATGCCGATGATCGTGACTCCCGCGACCCCGCCCAAAGACGCCGCGACAACGGCGTCTGCCTGAGCCTGCGCACAGCAACACGCGTGCCGCCGATCTGCCGCCCAAGCCGACGCGCGAGACGATCAACACAACTGGGCGACTGAAACGTACATCTTGTGAGAGGTATAAATAGCCGGTGAGCACACCCTTCGCCAGCAAAGAAGTCAGTTGGCTGTCGTTTAACGAACGCGTCCTGCAGGAAGCTTCCGATCCGTCGGTTCCTCTGATGGAGCGGATACGCTTCATGGGGATATTCTCCGCGAACCTCGACGAGTTCTTCCGCGTGCGAGTGGCGACCCTGCAGCGGCTCGCCCGTCTGGGCAAACAGGCCAAAACGAGCGAGGGCCACAATCCCAAGAAAGTGCTGAAGGATGTGCAGGATATCGCGCTCCGCCAGTATCAGCGGTTCGACCAGGTGTACGAGGAGATCCTCAGGGTGCTGGCGGAACGCGATATCCACTTCGTCACCGAAACAGAATTGACCGACGACCAGATGGAGTTTCTCAAATCGTACTTCCACAGCGCGGTACGCCCTCGCATCAGCCCGTTGCTGATCGATCAACTGTCCAAGCTGCCCGATCTGCGTGACGATGCGACCTATCTGGCGGTCATCCTCCGCAACGGGGCGGGCAAATCATCGCCCAAACACGCGTTGATCGAGGTCCCTACAGGCGTGCTGCCGCGCTTTTTGTTGCTGCCCGCGGAGGGGAAAAAGCGATACGTCATGTTTCTCGACGATGTCGTCCGTTTCGGCCTCAAGCACATCTTCCGCGTGCTGCACTTTACGACGTACGAGGCGTACGCGATCAAGTTCACACGCGACGCAGAACTCGACTTCGATGACGACGTCTGGGACAGTTACATCAAGCGCGTCTCGCGCAGCCTGAAGCATCGCAAGGCCGGCATCCCGGTCCGCTTTGTGTACGACGCGAGGATTCCCCCGTCGCTGTTACAGGTTCTCGTCAAGAAACTGCGTCTGACCAAGGACGATCCGTTGATTCCCGGCGGGCGATATCACAACTTCCGCGACTTCATGGTATTCCCCGAGCTGGAGTTGGGCAACGGGCGCTACGAGCCGCTGAAGCCGCTGTTCCCGGCCAGCGTGGACCGACGACGGCAACTGACCGATTCGATCGCGAAACGCGACATCCTGGTCCACTATCCGTATCAGACGTTCCAATACGTCGTCGACTTTCTCCGTGAAGCGTCGATCGACCCGCAGGTCCGGTCGATCAAATGCATGCTGTATCGGATCGCCAGGGTCTCATCGGTCGCCAATGCGTTGATCAATGCGGCCCGCAACGGCAAACGCGTGACGGTCGTGCTGGAACTGCAGGCGCGCTTCGACGAAGAGAACAACATCTACTGGTCCAACCGTCTGCAGGAGGAGGGCGTGCGTGTCCTGCACGGAATTCCGGGGCTCAAAGTCCACGCCAAACTCTGTCAGATCACGAGGCAGGAGAAAAAATCCTCGATCCGATACGCCATCATCGGCACCGGCAATTTCAACGAGGAAACAGTCCGGACGTACAGCGACCACTGCCTGTTCACAGCGGACAAACGACTGACCGCTGAAGTGGCGCAAGTCTTTCAGTTTTGCGAGAGCACATTCCGTGCCCCGAGATTTCGGCACCTCTGGGTCGCGCCCTTCGACATGCGCAAGAAGCTGCTGCGCCACATCCATGAGGAGATACGCACTGCGCGCAAGGGCCGCGAAGCATTCATCACGATCAAGGTCAACAACCTCGCCGAGGGCGAGGTGGTCCGCGCGCTCTACCGCGCCGCCCAGGAAGGCGTCCAGGTTCGGCTGATTGTCCGATCGATGATGTCGCTCATTCCCGGACGCGAGGGACTCAGCGAGAATATCCAGGCCGTCGGCATCGTGGATCGCTTCCTGGAGCATACGCGCATCTTCGTGTTCGGCGGCGCGGGGCACCCTCAATACTTCATCTCATCGGCCGATCTGATGCAACGGAACCTCGATCGTCGACTGGAGGTCGTCTGCCCGATCTACGATGCGTCACTCCAAAAGGAACTGCAGCGGTTCCTCGACATCCAATGGGCGGACAACGTCAAATCGCGAGTTCTGGACAGTGCACTGACCAACCGAATCCGCAACGGAACCGGCGGGCCGTCCGTGCGCGCACAGCAGTCCATCTATGACTACCTCAAAACGCAAGCGGTCGAGTAACGGCGGGACGCACGCGCCGCCCGGAATCAAGTTTGCGGCCGTCGATGTCGGCTCCAACGGCGTCCGGCTGATGCTCGCGCGCGTCATCGGCAACAACGGCGCGCCCGTGGTGAAGAAAGAGTCGTTAATCCGTATCCCGATCCGCCTCGGTGAGGATGTCTTTTCCGGCCGGCCGATCTCGAAGCAGACGATCCGCACCCTGTCGGAAACCATGCGGGGTTTTCAGCACTTGATCACGGCCTATGAGCCCGTCGATGTCGCCGCCTGCGCCACGTCGGCGATGCGCGAGGCCAGAAACGGCCCCGACCTCGTCGAGGCGATTCGCGCAGAGAGCGGAATCGATCTGGAGATCATCGACGGCGCCCGCGAAGCCGAGTTGATCGCCGCGAATGTCTATGGGAGCAGCGCCGACCTCGATCGTCCGCTCTTGCACCTGGACATCGGGGGCGGCAGCATCGAACTGACGCTCTTTGATGGCGGCGAACGCGCCGACAGCCGCTCGTTTCGGATCGGCACCGTGCGCCTGCTCAAAAATCAGGTGGCCGATGAGGAGTGGGGCGCCTTGAAGGACTGGCTGCGGCACCTGGCGCGCACGCACGAGCGCATCATCGCTCTGGGCAGCGGCGGCAGCCTCAACAAGCTGTTCCGCATGTCGCGGGTCAAAGAGGGACGCCCGGTGACCTACAAGCAGTTGAAGGAACTGGCGCGCGTCATTGCCTCGTATTCGTACGAGGAACGCATTCTGCAACTGAGCATGCGGCCCGATCGCGCCGATGTGATCGTGCATGCCGGCGATATCGTGCTGTCGGTCATGAAATGGGCGCGCATCTCCAAGATGCTCGTGCCCCAGGTCGGATTGGCGGATGGCCTCATTCGTCAGTTGTACGCGCGCCATACCGCCGCGACCAGCGACGCCCCGGCACGAGCGTGACGCCGCATCACAAACGATGTTCGGCCCGACCCGTGCATCGTGCGGAGCGGTTCCATGGAGTTGCTCACGACCCCACGTACGACGATCGCGGTCTTCATCGGAGAACTGTCCGAGACTATCCGTCAGCTTGCACGCTCGGCCCGACGGGACGGTGCCGCCGATGATTTTCATCGATTGCGCGTCGCGATCAAGCGCCTGAGGGCCCTTGCGGCCCATGCCCGCGACACGGGAAACACAAATCAAACCGATCCGCCCCGGCGCCTGCTGAGACGTCTCTTCCGGGCCGCCGGACGGGTCCGCAACTGCCATGTCCGCAAACAGCGCATCATTCGGCATTGGGAGCTCTCCCCCGATTCTCTGAGTGAGTATTTCAATGATCTGACCGCACACGAGGCGGTGGCCCGACACCATTACGACCGCGTCGCGCGCGCACACGAGGCGCGCATGTTCCAGAGCATCTCCGAACGGATGATGCGCGAATTCGAGCGCCGAAACGGCGATGATTTGGCGCAGCGGTCGGTGCACAGCATCCTGTCGCTGCTCGACTTGTTGGTGGGGGCCGATTTGAACTCCACGGAGATCAACTTTCACACCGTGCGAATTCTGGCGAAGGAAACACGATACCGGATCGAGTTCGTGCGCGACTGCGTGGTTTCGCTGGATGTCTTCGATCGCCTCGGGATCGCACTGCGCGATGTGCATCGGGCGCTGGGATTGTGGCACGACCGGGATGAATCGGTGTACGCGTTGGACGCCTTCATCGCCAGGTCCGAAAACGCGACGCTGCTGAGGGAACCTCCCTATGCGCAGTTCCGCCTGACCCTCCTGCGAGAGGGCGCTGCGGCGCTCAATTGCTTCTTCGGGAAATGGATGGATCTGAAGGAACAGTTGCCCGCGTTTCGTTTGGAATTATCGCGTTTCCCGGACCGACAGACTTAAGCTCGCTGCGTCACGATCCCGCTGAATTACGGTCGCATCCGCCGGAAGAACACAATCGGCAACAATTGCAACAGTTCCAGCACAGTCGCCCAGATACGCGTTATGACGGCCAGCACACCGGCGACGCCGGCGCCCAACGCCGGCGACAAGAGCCACGCCAATACGCCCTCGCGGACACCCAATCCACCGGGCGAGAAGAGCGCAAGGAATCCCAGGAGGTAGGCCGCGACAAAAGCGGCTGCGGTGCTCCAAAACGGCTGCCCTTCGATTCCGATGGCATTCAACAGCAGCCAAAAGGTCGCGCCATAGCAGGTCCACGCGGCCAGGTAGCCGAAAAAGAAAGCCACCGCCCGCAGGAACGGTATGGCAACGACAATCGGATCGCGCTTCAGCAGCCGCATGCCCCGGTTGACCAGTCGAGAGAAAATCGGCGGGTACAAGAGGATCGTGCAACCGGCGAGCACGGCAATGACGACGACGATCGGCAGGTCGCGCACGATGAGCGTGCCGAGGATCGCGACGATGAAGATCGCTCCGGAAACAACGGTGTAGGCTTGATGGAGGATCGTTGCCGCAAGCGAGACGGCAGGCGCAAACCCATCCTCCCTGAGAAAGTAAACCAACCCCATCACGCTCCAGACTTTTCCCGGCACGTATTTGCCAAGGTTGGCGAGCGCTGTCGCACGGTACGCGCGCGCGTAGCTGATCGTGCGCCGTGAAATCGCGGTCAACAGCAGCCGCCACAATTGAACGAGCGATGCAAAGCTCAGCCACCCGACGATGACCGACGCGGAGAGCCAAAGTGGTCGTACAGTCCAGTCCTGGGCGACAACGGCATCCCAGCCGGACCAGATAGAACGCCCAATCACAAATGCGACGACACCGACGAGGACGAGTGTCAGCGTCAGGCGAAGGATCGAACGCCAGCCCTGCTTTGGTCGGTCGGTCGGCGTCGGGTGAGCGTTATCCATTCGCATCCTTTTATCCGGTAACCACATAGTGAGCCAGAAGCTGCCCGGCTTCATCGCATGAGCGTACGTGTCACCTGTGTGTGCGTCAAGACATGTTCGGGTTAGAGCAGCCCGCTGCAGATTCGTCGATTGGCTGCACCGATAGTCCCTCAACCGATTCTCGCACATTCCGATAACCTGAATGGAGGGGTCCGGCTCGCCTCACGCGGCCCGGCGATGTGGCATTGTCGGACCGTGTTCAGATGAACGTCCCGTTAACCGATACCTCGCGAATCATACTTGAGAAGACCGGCATCTTCGCCGGTCTGCCGTCTGACGCTCTGATTTCGGTGCGTGCGTTTATGGAGGCGCGCGACGTTCCGGCGGGCACAGTTCTGTTCCGCGAGGGTGACAGCGGCGACAGCGTCTTCGTCGTTCGCCAGGGATTGGTGCGGATTCTCAAGGAGCAGGACGACACGACCGTTGAACTGGCACAGCGAGGTCCCGGTGAAATCATCGGCGAGATGGCGCTGATCGATGCGAGTCCGCGTTTCGCCAGCGCGCAATGCATCGAAGATACGTCACTCTTTGTCCTCTCGCGGTCGCATTTCTTCAAGATGCTCTCCTCCCATCCGCTCGTGGCCGAGCGAATTCTGCATGTTCTCACGGCGCGTGTGCGCGAAGCGGACACAACACGCCTGCGCGAGCTGGAATCCAGCAACCGCGACCTGCGGCAGGCGCATCAGCGTCTGGAGACCGCGCTGCGGATTCGCCAGCAGATTCTGCATGTGGCTCCGTATCCGATCGTCGTGACCAATCCGCAACGCGAGGTGTTGTTTTCCAATCCGGCGGCGGTCTCAGCTTTCGGGCTGCAGGCGGGCCGGGGATTGTGGCAGTGGATCAATGTCCGCGATGTGAAACTGCGACATCAGGCCGACACCGCGGAGACGTCGATGGCCGCATGGCGCGGCGAGATGGAAATCGACGGTCCCGACGCGCAGGTGCTGCTGTGCAAAGTGAACGCCACCCCCATTACCGACACCGGCGATGGTACCCCTGGACGACTTTGGGTCTTCGAAGACTTGACCGAGGTCCGGGTGTTGGAGAGACAGGCCGCGGAGCATGAGCGACTCGCGATGAAAGGCGAGATGGCCTCCGAGATTGCCCATGAGTTGAAAAACTATCTAATGGTTCTGTCCGGCCATACCGACCTCATGGAGGTTCGCTTCAACCGTGAAGACCTCAATGGCATTCAGGCCTCGCTCGGCGCCGTTCATCAGACCGTCGGCCAGATGCGCGTCTTTGTCGAAAGCCTGTTGCACTCACGGCACCCCTCCGGGGAGCGCTGTCCGCTCGATCTCAATGCCTTTCTGGAAGGTCAGATCGCATTTCTCCAGCCGCAGAGGAGATTTAAGGGGATCGATTTTCGGACTAATCTCGGGCAGAATGTCCCACTCCTGGTCTGCGACGCCGCCGGACTGCAGCAGGCGCTCTACAATCTCGTGCTGAATTCGACCGATGCCATGCGGGCCGCCGCTACGTCGTCCCCGACGATCCACCTGGCCACGAGCCATGACACGGCCGGGCAGCGGCTGGTACTAAGCGTCGCCGACAACGGTCCCGGCATCCCACCCGACATTGCGCGCCTCTTGTTCAAGGAGCGCGTATCGTCCAAACCGACCGGCCACGGATTCGGAACCCTGACCGTTGCACGTATTGTCGCCGAGCACGGCGGTTCGATTCAAGCCGGTTCGCGCGCCGGAGGCGGTGCGGAGTTTGTGCTCTCGTTCCCCGTGTCCCAGGCGAATTCCTGAGCAGGCGCATCATGGATCTCATGTGGTTTCTGTTGCTGGGGCATCTGACCGGGGATTTCGCGCTGCAGTCTGACCACATGGCGCAACGCAAAGGAACGTCCATCGCGGTCCTCACCGCTCACGTCGTCGTGTACACCCTGTGCATCGCAGTCGGGCTGTACGGTTTCCGCCTGTGCGTGGGTGTCTGGGGTGCCGGGACAGCGCTGACCGGTCTGCTGTTGGCGCTGCTCTTCAGCGTACACTGGGCGCAGGATTTCATCAAGTCGCGTTACTTTCATTCACGGCAGGCGTTCTACGTCGATCAAACCCTGCATGTGCTTCAACTGTTCGCGCTGCGATGGCTGCTGATGTGACAAAGCTGACAACGCTGTCGGCGCGCGCTGCGTGCCTGGTGCCCCGTCGGTTGTGGACCCTTCAGGGGCCATCCTCTCTGCAACGCTCTTCGGGCGTGGTGTTGTTCGCCGATATCGCCGGGTTTACGGCGATGACCGAACGCGCGCGGCGTCGTCACGGCGAGCGCGGTATTGAGGTGCTCACACAGCGGTTGAATATCGTGTTTAAGTCGATGGTCGATGTCGTCGCCACGGCGGGCGGCGATGTCCTCAAGTTCGGCGGCGATGCGCTGTTGGTGGCCTTCGACGATCAACGGTCTCCGCATGATCGCTGGT
Source organism: Candidatus Zixiibacteriota bacterium (assembly GCA_036397555.1). Taxonomy (NCBI): domain Bacteria; kingdom Pseudomonadati; phylum Candidatus Zixiibacteriota; species Candidatus Zixiibacteriota bacterium. The sequence goes on from DASWIS010000026.1 coordinate 13,141, forward strand.
CTGCTCCGTTGTGGTGTGCCGACCGTCTGCAGCGACTATTCCGGCGAGGCCGACACTCTGTGTCCGGCGGCTCGCTGTCGTTACGAGTCGGCATGTCGTATGGCGGGTGGCAGGAAGCCATCGTCGGCGCCGTGGGCGGGCGGCGCGAGCACTTTGTCGATGGGGCCGCGATCGCAGACGCGATCGACGCCTCCGGTGAGGCGGTTCAGCGCGGATGTCTGATTCGCGCATCACGACCACTGCTCCCCAGACAAGAGCACGTGCGATTGACCGCTGCGGGTCGTGGGCGCTGGACCGTTGTACCGCCGAAACGTCCGTGGGGCCACCCCACCCCAGTCTCGAAATCCGCGGACCCTCTGGCCGACAACTTGTCCGACTTCATCCCGACCCTGCTTCGGTCCCGTCTCTCCGATGAGCAGTTTGTGCCGCTGGACGCCGGCGAACACCGGCGGGTCTGCACCCTCTTTCTGTTTTGGAAGCACTCCGAATTGTCAACGGTGGCATCGGACCGGCATTCGACGATCTGGGACGACGTGCACCGGTGCGTAAGCGATGCGGCACAGACCCATACCGGACTGTGGGCACGCAGTGATCCCGGCGGACCGTATCAAAAGATCCTCATCCTGTTTGGGGCGCCGGTCGCAGCCGCCGATGATGTCGACCGCGCGCTGTGCTGTGCGGCCGACCTGTGTGACCGATTCACGGCGCTGCAAACAAGTCATCGCCGCGTCCGCTTTGGAATCGGTCTGACAGTCGGCAGCGTCTATACCGGGTATGTCGGCGCGCCCGGACGTTACGAGTTCACGGCCATGGGTGATGCGGTCAATCTCGCAGCACGATTGGCGTCGAAAGCACCATCGGGCGCAGTTTATGTCGATGCGCAGACCGCGTCGCAGTCGGGCCGCTGGCGATTCCGGCCGGGACCGTCGTTGCGACTGAAGGGCGTGGCCCGGCCTGTGCCGGTTCTGTGTCCGATTGAGAGATTGGCGGAAGAGGCGGCAACCGACGACGACGCCGTGGTTGAGCACCCCTTCGCCATGAAGCGCGCATTGTCATTATTGCAGGAAGTGCCGCGAAGGTCGATCGAAGTTGTCGCTGCCGCCGACACCGATCCGGGCCGATTTGCTCGACAACTCGCCGATCGCCTCGGGCATGACGATTGTTTCATCATGCGCCATCGATTCCGTCCGCAGACGGAATCACACCCTCATTCAGGACTGACCGATTGGCTGAAATCGCTGGGGCACAGTGCCCCAATCGACAGCGAGCAGCACAATGGCGCGCGTACAGCAACGGAACATGCCGTGGAAGCGGCGTTGCGCAACGAATCGGCCTTCACCCGATCGATCAGTCGGGTCGGTGCCGGGGCATGGGCGGAACGCGTCGCCCGCTATGTCGCAACGCATCCGGTCCTGGTGTCCACAGGTCATGACCACACACTGCACCTGCTCGAAGAGGCACAGTCACTCTCGGCGATCGATCGCGCAGTCTTCGAGTCACTGCGCCGCCTTCACGGCCAGCGCTGGCAGTTGGTGCTGCTCCGGCGGGAGCATGGTACGTCACCGGAGACAGCCGACGACAGTGCGGTCCGGCTGGCGGCATTGTCCCAACTGGAGATGCGTACGGTCATTGGCGAGACATTGGGACACGCCGCCATTCCGAATCGTCTCGTAGGGTTCGTGCAAGCGAAGTCACGCGGGCTGCCGCGCATTGCGCGTCTCTTCGTGACGGGACTTCTGACCGGCGGACACCTGCGCCCACACCGAAAGCCGAACGACTCATGGCGGCTGCTGGCATTGGATGATGCCTCCCTCCCGACGGACCTTCGCGCGCATTACATCCAGCGTGTCGACGCACTGTCCCCGCAGGCGATCTTGTTCGCCCGCACGCTGGCGGTCCTGGGCGGCAGTATCTCCGAGTCCGGACTGCGGGCGGTTTCCGGCGAGCCGGATTGCGCACGTGCGATCGAAGAATTGCATCGGGCGGGATTGGTGACGGCCGACACAGCACCGCAACGGACGATTGAATTTATTGAGCCGGCGTGTCGCGACGCTGTCTACGAGACCATGTCGTATGCGGGCCGTGAAGCGCTGCATCGTCGGGCCGTGGCCTATTGGCGCCGTGAAAAGGTGCGTGGCCGCAACGAGGTGGCCGAGCATCTGTTCTGGTCGCGCGATCCCAAAGCGCACCCGCCTTTGCTGGCCTCGGCACGACGTGCACGACGGCTGTGGGCATTGGACCGCGCGGCTCGATTCTATCGCTGGGCGCTGTTGGCGCTGGATCGGCGTTTTGATGACGGGACCGGGAGCGGATTGCCGCCGATGCCGGCATCCCTAAACGACGTTCACCGCGCCGTACTCAATGAATTCGCCGATGTGCTGCAGCAGTCCGGTCAGTATGTCGATTCGATCCGGCTCTACGATCGACTGGCTCGCGACGCACGATCGCGACGCGCCAAGGCGCAAACAGGAGCGTATCGTCTGTCGATGGCGCGTGTGGCGTGGTTGAGCGGCCGTTACGGCATCGCGGAACGTGTCGCCGCGTCCGTGCAGAAGAGCGCGGCCCGCAGTCGCAATCAGACATTGGAAGCCCATGCGCTCTCGATCCTGGCGGATACGTTTCGCAGAACCGGACGACTTGTCAAAGCCCGCGATGCGCTGCATCGGGCCATTGCCGTGTACCGGCGTGGGCGAGACGACGAGGCATGGGCCGATGCGCAAAACGCACTCGGCCTGGTCGAGTGGAACGCGGGCCAACTGGAGACGGCGCGTGAGTGTTTTCAGGACGCGATGTCGCGCATGTCCGGGCGCTCCGGTCCGCTCAAGCGCGGACGCGTCGCCAATAATCTGGGGCTGCTGTTCGAAGAGGCGGGGCGACTGACCGTCGCGCGGCGATACTACGAACGCGCCTTCCGCATCTTCGACCGCCTCGGACACACTCGTAATCGTTCCTACTGTCTGGGCAATCTCGGAAATCTCCATCGCCACGCCGCCCGGTATGAACATGCGCGCAATGCGTATGAGGAAGCGCAGCACGAGTTCCGTGCCATCGGCGAACAGCACGCCGCCGCATATACGACGGGCAATCTGGGCGATTTGGCGTTCGACTTCGGCAATGCTCAACAGGCGTTGTCATTGTATCAGCGCACATTGGAGTTCGCCGTTTCAGTGGGCGATCTGGAGCTCGTTGCAGAGAGCTGTGCCCGTGTGGCCTCGGTGCATTTGGCCGCCGGACGCGCGGATCAGGCGCGCCGTTTCATCCGAGAATCACATCAGGCGGCGACACAGGCGCGGTCGCAGGAATTCCTGTTGCGGGCACGGCTGCTCGCGGCGGACTTGACAACCAGTGATGGAAAGCACGCCGACGCGCTCCACGAGTATGAGCGAGCCGCTGACGATTCGACGGAAACCGGCCTTTTGTTCTACCGGCTCTGGGCGCAGTACGGACGCGCTCACTGCGCTCTATCCGGGGACCGTCTAATCGAGGCCGGGGAAATCGCCCAAGCCGGGTCACGGGACGCGCATCGCGCAGGATACACCTGGTGGGAACTGCGCTTTGCCGTCATCAATGCGCGCACACAATCACACGTAAGCGCCACGCACCGACGCACAAAAAACGCAGGCACGACTTTGAAGAGGGCCGTACGACTGATCGACCAGATTCGTCGGACGATCGGCGAGACATCCGTGCGTGGGCAGTTCGACCGATTGCCGGTGGTATTGACTGTCAACAGAATTATCGATGATACAGACCGTCCGGACATCGCCCGATCGCACACAGCCGACATGCCCGATCTCACGCTTTGACCGAGCGCGCCGAACATGATTCCCAAAATGCCGAAAGCCCCCGCCAGACAATGCGACAGGGGCTCTCGGGTGTAAAACGCAGCGGCGAAACTCAATTCAGCGATCAGTTGATCCCATACTTTGAGAAATGATGAATCTCGAAGGAGACGGAGCCGTTCTGGACCTCGGCCGTCCCTTCGACCTGCCAGCGGCTTTTGTTGGGATTGTACCACCACAGTGTCTTGACCGTCCCATCAGGGTCATGGCACTCCTGCGTCAGTGTGGCGGGTATGTTGAACTCCAGCCCGTCCGGACTGCAATCATAAACAGTCGCCACGCCCCACGGAGTGTTCACCTGCACCGCACGAAGCTCGATCGCCACGGTGTATTCGAGAGCGCCCGGCGGCACGATCAAGACGCTGCTGAGGTCGCCCAGTTCCAGTTCGATCAGCCCGCCGTCGGACCCGATGGAGACGATGTTGCCGAGCAGGTCGAAGAAAAAGCCCAGCAATTGTTCGGGCTGATCGCCATCATCACCGCTGCCGCCGCCGCCAATGAGATGCTCCAGTTGGCTGTCGGCCGTCGTAATACTGCCAAGACTGTCGTTGTTCGCAGTCGGTGCCAGCCCATTTTGGCCGCATCCGGCGAAGATCAGGATGATCGCCGCCAGGCACGTGACGAATGTCGCGGCCAAGGTCAGTCGTCGCATCCAGCTCACATCAACCTCCATTCGTTTCACCATTCATAGGGTCCCGTCGATCTCCCGCCGATTCAGGACCGCTTTAGTCGGTGCAACTGTGCTGCCCATCGGCACTCATACTTGAACAGCACGTCATGATGTTGCCGGTCAATGCGTTCCGTATGATGCCTGCCGTGGCAGGTTCAAAGTCTGATCAATTCTACTCAAGCGAGAAGGCAGAATCCCTTGGGATGCTCCCATAGTGTAGGGGTGACTCGGCAACACTTTAGAGGGACCGATCGGTTGACGGCATGCGCCGAACGCTATAGTGTGCCGGCGTATCGTTGGTGATCTTACGGCTCCGTGTGGGTCGCTACAGCGGTCTGTGGCAACGCACGTCGGGCATAACGATGACACTCGCACCCCTTACAATCGCACTGGCGTTGATGGCGGGAATCCTCGCGCAGGCAGTTGCCCACCATCTTCGCATCCCGGGAATCGTTCTTCTGTTGGCCGCTGGGGCCACATTGGGTCCGGATGGTTTGGGATTGATCGACCCGGGGTCGGTGAGCGGGGCTCTTCACGCGCTCATCGGCTATGCCGTTGCCGTCATCCTCTTTGAAGGGGGCCTGAATCTGACGTGGTCGCGCCTGCGGCACGAATCCGGTGTCATTCAGATGCTCATTACGGTCGGTGGACTGGTCACAGCGCTCGGTGCGGCCACGGCGGCGCACTTTGCACTGCAATGGGATTGGCGAACATCGGTCCTGTTCGGAACACTGGTGATCGTGACCGGCCCAACCGTGGTGACTCCGCTGTTGCGTCGCATCAAGATTGACCGAAAGCTTCACACCATTCTGGAGGCGGAGGGCGTGCTGATCGACCCGATCGGCGCGATTATCGCCGTGGTCACCCTCGAGGTCATGCTCAGCCAGGATACCGGCTCATTTGTTTCGGCGCTATGGGGTGGTGCGGCCAAACTCGGGCTTGGCATCGCCATAGGCGCCATGGGGGGGCTGCTGATCGCACTCCTGCTGCGCCCGGCGCGATTGATCCCGCAGGGTCTGGAAAACGTGTTCACCCTTGGAGCGGTGTGGGCGGTCTTTCACGTCGCCGATGCCGTCCAGTCCGAAAGCGGCATTATGGCGGCCACGGCCGCCGGTCTGGTGGTCGGCAACATTCGGTCGCGTGCACTTCGTGAGTTGATGGAATTTAAGGAGGGCATGACGCTCCTGCTGATCGGAATGCTCTTTGTCCTGTTGGCTGCCGACCTCCGAATTGCCGAGATGCGGGAGCTCGGGTGGCCGGGTCTGCTGACCGTGGCGCTGCTCATGTTTGTGGTACGCCCATTAACCATTGCGCTGTCGACGGCGGGCTCGACCCTGAATTGGCGCGAGCGCTTGTTTCTGATGTGGCTGTCCCCCCGTGGGATCGTAGCCGCGGCGGTGGCCACGTTTTTTGCCGAATCGATGGCCACCCATGGAATGCCGGGCGGTGAGATGCTGCAGGCGATGGTCTTTCTCGTGATCGCCGTGACGGTGACCGTTCAGGGACTGACCGGCGGGGCCGTTGCGCGATGGCTGGGTGTTCGGCGCGCCCGCCGGGCCGGGTACGCCATCCTTGGCGCCAATGAAGTCGGCCGGCTCCTGGGACGCCTCCTTCATGACGCCGGCCAGGAGGTCGTCTTTTTGGAATCGAACGCGGACGCAGTCCGCACCGCGCAACACGATGGCTTCCGCGTTGTGTATGGCAATGCGCTGGAAGAAAGTACGCTTCAACGTGCGTCGATGGAAGACGCCGAAGCATGCGTCGCGCTCACTGCCAACGAGGAAGTCAACCTGTTGGTCGTTCGGCGCGTACGACGCGACTTCAGAGTGCCGCGATCCTATATCGTCCGCAGCGGTTCAGTCACCGGGGACATGATACGTGAGAGCGCTGCCCACATCTTGTTCGGAGAATCGCAGGACATCGGTTTGTGGTGTGTCCGGCTGCGACGTCGGATCACGGTCGAACAACGCTGGACATGCGTACGAGCCGACGGGAGACAATGGCCGGCCGGCACCAGGATTCCGGATGTGCCGGAAAACGTCATATTGCCCCTGGTCCTGACACGGAACGGCAGACCGACTCCATTCCATGAAGCAATCACCGTCAGAAAAGGGGATGTACTAACCTTGCTGACACTGTCGGAACACGCCGAGCGGGTGGGACAGTGGCTGGTGAGCCAGGGATGGGCGTCTGGCCCGTCCAATCCGGCGACAGCGCCGACCCGGTTGTGATGGGTGTTATGAACTGTGTGTTCCCTGGCGCCGAATACCATGCCAGCGTCGCCAGGCAAAGTAGGTCGGCAGACTCGCGGCCAACACTACAAGCCCGATGGTCGCATCGCGCATATTGGCCAGATACAATTGGATCATCAGTCCGACAGCGACCAGCAGAAACACCGCGGGCGTGATCGGATAAAAGGGTACGCGGTAGGGGCGCTCGGCATCCGGGCGACGTCTGCGCAGCAGGAATACGGACAGCACGACCAGCACGAACCAAATCATCGCCACAAAAACGAAATAGCGGATGATCTGTTCGAATGTCCCGAACAAACAATACGCCGCCGAGGTAACCGCCAGGATGGCCAGTGAATTCGCCGGCGTTTTGAATCGCGGTTGAACGCGACCCACTGACTCGAAAAACAATCCGTCACGTGCCATCGCAAAAAACACGCGGGAGCCGGCGATGGTCATTCCGTTGACACTTCCCACCGTCGAGACCAGCACCAGCAGCGTGACCACAATGGCGCCCTTCGATCCAAATGTTGTCTGTGCCAGATCGACCGCGACCGAATCGCTCGCGGCAATCGTTGGAATCGAGAGAACATAGACATAGGCCGCATTGACCAGGACGTAGACGACAGTCACCAACAGAGTGGACATCAGCAGTGCGCGCGGGAGATCGCGTTTCTTGTCCCGTACTTCGCCAGAGAGCGTCGGACCATCGGCCCATCCCTCGAAGGTCCACATCACCGCCGCCATCGCCAACACCCATGTCGTCATGCTCCATCCGCCCGACGGGGCCGCCCAGACGGGAGTCAGGTGGGACCATTGCCCAGCCGTGGCAAAGACGGCGGAACCGCCCAGAACGACCAAGGCGACAACCTTGGCCGCCGTAAACGTGCGCTGGACACGCGTACCGAGGACGACTCCCAGCATGTTCATCCCACACATGAGCACCGCCATCGCGGCCGCGACAACGGACTGCGGAACGGGATGCAGAGGGACGAGACGGTTTAAGTACGCCGCGAAGACCACCGCGACCGCCGCGATCGACGCCGGGTAAGTGATCAGCAGCGCCGACCAGCCATAGATAAAGGCCGGAGCGCGCCCGTAGGTTTCGCGCAGAAAGATATACGCTCCCCCAGTACGGGGAAACATCGCCGCCAGCTCGGCATAGGTGAGCGCACCGCAGAGCGCCAGCAGACCGCCGACCAGCCAGACGGAGATCATCGGCCCGAAGCGATCCAACGACACGGCAATCGACGGCGGTGTGGCAAAGATCCCCGATCCAATAACGATGCCGACCATCAGCGCGGCCGCGTCCCACATGGTCAGCACCCGGCGCAGCGATCCGGGGGACTCGGACCCCGACGGCTCCGTGGCGGGCGGGCTCTTCAGTTGTGTCGGGTCGGGCATACGAAGCTCGGCGGGAAGAACGCCAACCAGAGCGTTTGAATCAATTGCCCTTTGCACCGCTGATTGACATCCGGCAATCGCCGGCGCGACCTTTGGATGCAATGGCTACGGCCACTCCTCGGTTGCCATGAAGACACAGTCCATCAACCCCCACTGCGGCGAATCATTTCCGCACGGACTGCAAGCCGCCGGACGACTCAAACTCGGCGGCGCCAACCGGTCGTACACGACTTCCACGATGGGGAAAGCCCTCGGAGGTGTGACAGCGATCCGGCCGTTTCACGAAGCGCGCAGAATTCTAAAACGAATGACACCGCATGAAGTTTCACACCGAAAGGAGTGCATCATGGCACAACCATTCGTCCATTTTGAAATCGGCGCCCGCGACATGGATAGAGCGTGTGATTTCTACAAAAAGCTCTTCAACTGGGAGATCCAGAAGGCCGAAGGCATGCCCTATGGCATGGTGGCCCCGGGTTGCGAAGGGAGTATCGGCGGCGGCATCGGCCCGTTGCCCGAAGGCATGGCGCCGTATGTCACCGTCTATGTGCAGGGTGACGATCTGCAAAAGTCCCTCGACAGCGCCGAGAAACTCGGCGGCAAGACGTTGATGCCGCCGACGCCAATACCCGGCGTCGGGAGTTGTGCCTGGTTCGCCGATCCCGACGGTGTCGCTATCGGTCTCTATAAGCCGCTGCGGGGCTGAGTCTCTGAATCATCGAACGTCACGGGAGGCCGCTATTGCGGTCTCCCGCTGAAGTTGATTCCCCTGTATTCAAACCGGAAGTCAAAGAAACGTACAGATATCACCCAGGGGTTTGCGGCTGATATCGGGAACCATCGCGCCCTCCTGGGGATGCCCAACGACAAGAATCAGATACGGCCGTTCGTTCTCGGGCCGACGACACAAGCGGTTGAGAAACCGCATCGGGCTGGGCGTGTGCGTGAGAGTGGCCAGCCCGGCGTGGTGCAGCGCGGTGATTAGTATTCCCGTTGCGATGCCGACTGATTCACTGCCGTAGTAGTGTTTCACCTTGCGGCGATCGGGCAGATATCCGTAAACCTGCATGAAGATACAGATCAAGTACGGTGCCGTTTCGAGAAACGGCTTGTTATGGTCGGTTCCCAGCGGCGCCAGTGCATCGAGCCACTCTTTCGGCGCGCGATGCTCGTAGAACTCGCGCTCCTCAGCTTCCGCTGCCTTGCGGATTTCGCGCTTCAGCCCTGAATCGCAGACTACCACGAAGTGCCACGGTTGCATGTTGGCGCCACTGGGAGCCGACCCTGCGGATGCAATGCAGTCTTCAATGATGCGCCGATTGACCGGCCGACCCGAAAAGTGTCGCACGGTCCGGCGATGGCTGATTTCGGAGCGAAAAGCTGCGGACCGGCGCGACATCTCGGCGGGCGGGTACTCCTGATATCCGGCCAGGGATATCATCTGCGGTTTATCCATATCCTTCATCCTTTCAACATGGAGCTCGGCATTGGCGTCTGGTGTCGACCCAAAAGGGAATTCGGAATCCGTCGATAATGAAGAACAGGTGACTTCCGACCGGGGATGGCCCGTTCGGAGGCGGCATCGCTATGGCCACATCCAAGTCGATTTATCCCCGTTTGGGCGACCTGCTGGTTGCGCGCGGCCTGATTTCCGAAGAGCAGCTCGCCCAGGCGCTGCGTGAGCAGAAGGACAGCAACAAACGGCTCGGCGACATCCTCACCGAGCAGGGACTGATATCGCCGAATGATCTGGTGGATGTCCTCAGCGAGCGACTGGGAATCCCCAAAATCAGCATCGCCGGAATTACGGCCGACCCGGAGGTCGTGCACACAATCCCCCTGCGCATCGCCAAGAAGCATCTGGCGGTTGCGCTATTCAAGATCAACGACATGCTGACGGTCGCGATGGCCGACCCGCTGGACATGGTCGCCATCGACGAGATCCGCTTCCAGACCGGGCTGAAAGTCAACCGCGTCATATCGACGCCATCGGACATCGAAGCCGCCATCGCGCATTTCTACTCTGTCGCCGAAAACGTCGAGCGCGTGATCAGCGATGCCGGGGCCCGTTCCCAGGGACGCGAGACCGGCGAATCCGACGCGCCGATCATCCAGTTGGTCGACGTGCTGTTGTCCGAAGCGGTCAAACAGCAGGCCTCCGATATGCACATCGAACCGCTCGAAGACTCGCTCCGCGTGCGCTTTCGCGTGGACGGCATCCTCCGCGAAGAAGCGCACCCGCCGGTGCGGCTGCATCCGGCGATCGTCTCGCGCATCAAGGTCATGGCGGGCATGGATGTTTCGGAGAAACGCATTCCGCAGGACGGGCGCTTTGGCGTAGGCAGCGGACGCGACACAGTCGATATGCGCGTCTCGACCATACCGACCATCTATGGCGAAAAGGTCGTCGTGCGGCTCCTGGGACGCCATGGTCTGGACCTGCGATTGGCCGCCATCGGGTTGTCGAAAGATCAGCAGCGACGCCTCGCGGAAGAGTTCGCGGCGACCGAAGGAATGATCCTCATTTGCGGGCCGACGTCGAGCGGAAAGACGACGACGCTCTATGCCGCTCTGGCCGAAATCACGACGCCGGAGAAGAATATCGTGACGGTCGAAGATCCCGTGGAGTACGCACTGCCGCATGTCAATCAGGTGCAGGTGAACGAACGCGCCGGGCTGTCGTTCGCGACGGCGCTGCGGGCCTTTATGCGTCAAAACCCGGACGTCATCATGGTCGGCGAGGTGCGTGATACACCGACGGCGCAGATTGCCACGCGGGCGGCCATGACCGGGCATCTGGTGCTGTCGACGATCCACACGATTGACGCCGCCGCCGTGCCGCATCGACTCATCGACATGGGCGTCGAACCGTTTCTGGTCGCGACCGCGCTGCGCGCGGCGATCGCGCAGCGGCTGGTCCGTCGCCTCTGCCCCGACTGCTCCGTTCCAATGGAACCGACCGAGCTGATGAAGGAACAATTGGGTTTTGATATGCTCGGCGAGGTCGGCTCGTGGAGACGCGCGGTCGGATGCCGTCAATGCCGGGGCACGGGGTATCGCGGACGCATCGGCATCTTTGAGGTTCTCAACATCGACGATGAGATCCGTCGCATGATCTCCGAAAACTGCAGTACCGGTGCGCTGCGCGAATACGTGTCGCATCGCGGGCTACACGACTTGCGACACCAGGCGCGTGAACTGATTTCCCAGGGCAGGACCACTCCCGAAGAGGCGTTGCGCGTCATTCCAAGACGTGCCGAACTGCTTGAAGTGATCGTGTGATGACGACGAGACAACCGCCGGACCGATAGACATATCGTATGCCGCTTTTTCGCTACCAAGCCGCCACATCCGACGGGCGAACAGTACGGGGCACGCTGGAGGCCGACACGCCCGGGCTGGCCAGTGAGCGTCTCGATGCCAGCGGGCTGATCCCGCTCGATGTCCGGCCGTCCGTGAGTCTGATCGATCGTCTGCGGGCGCAGCGCGGCGGCAGCGCTTGGGACATCCAGGAGAAGATTCTCTTCACTCAAAAATTCGCTTCGCTCATGAAAGCCGGAATCCCGCTGTTGACGGTTCTGGAGATGCTCGCGCGCCAGACGGCCGGCACGACCGTTCGGGAGTCGATCCGCCAGATTGCAGCGGGGGTTGCCAACGGCCAGACGTTGCACGATGCGATGGCGACATGTCCGCGACTATTCGACGCGGTCTATCTGGGAGCGGTCAATGCCGGAGAGTCGACCGGACATCTGGATACCGTCCTGGCCCAGACCGCGGACTATCTGGACCGCGAGATGGATACACGCCGCCGTGTTCGCGAGGCGGTCCGGTATCCGATCATGGTCGTGATCGCGATCAGCATCGCCAGCATTGTCATTCTCAAGTTCGTCGTGCCGCGGTTTTTGGCGTTTTACTCAAACTTCAATGCCTCTCTACCCCTGCCGACGCGCATGCTCATTGCGGTCGCCGGCTGGCTGGAGCATGTGTGGTGGCTCTTTCCGGTGCTTGCCATCGTCGGCGTCTTCGTGTGGCGTCATTGGACCAGAACGGAGCCCGGACGCCGGTGGCGTGACCGTATGCTGCTGCGACTTCCCATCATGGGCTCGCTCTTCTTAAAGGTCGCGGTCAGCCGCTTCACCCGTCTGTTCGGCGTTCTGCATGCGGCGGGGCTTCCGGCAACGAGTGCGTTGGACATTGTCGCCATCGGCGCCGGCAATCAGGCGGTCGGTGACGAAGTACGCGAAATACGCCGGCGACTGACCGCCGGCGCCGATGTCGGGACGCCTCCGGAGCAGGCATTGATGCCCGAACTGGTCTACGAAATGCTCGGTGTCGGTTTTGAATCGGGAGATGTGGAACGAATGATGGGTGAAGTCGCACGCCACTACGATCAGGAAGTCGACTATGACATTCGCCGCCTGACCGATCGGATCAAGCCGCTCCTGTTGGCCGTGCTGGGAGTGGGTGTGCTGATTCTGGCCCTCGCCGTGCTCTTGCCGATGTGGAACCTCATCACGCTTTTCCGCCAATGACTTAGCCCCGGTTCCCCGATTGCACAAAATGAAACTCTCAAGCGCAAGTTTCCGGGACCCGTGCCGATATGAGTAGTGACGACTGGCCGGAGATTGAACGGACAAAGACTAATGTAAGGAGCGATCGAGCGATGCGCAGATTCAGGAATCTTAACCGCGACCGTGCCGGGTTCACCTTGATCGAGTTGGTCATCATCATCGTCATCCTCGGTATCATTGCCGGCGTGGCGATCCCGCGCTATTTCGACATGGTCTCCGAAGCGAAGAAGTCATCGTGCAAAGGAGCCCTGGGTGGCTTGCGCTCGGCGATTTCCATCTGGTATGGAAACGAGGCGTTGACCACCGGCACCGCCGGCTGGCCGGCCATTGATTCGCTGCGCACTCCCGGTGTGGTTCTGATGCAGGCGATTCCGCCGAATCCGTACCAGGTAAGCACAAGTGCGCCCGACTCGATCGTGACCGGCGTGACCAAGGGCGTGATAGTCGGCACCCGGGGCGGATGGGCCTACAAACCCACGACCGGGGAAGTCTGGCCGAATACCAACGTGGCCAGCGAAAACCAATTCTAAAGGCGATTCCGGGGCCGACTCAACTCGGAAACGAACATGCTGACCAAGCATCACCGCCCCGGTTGTCAAGCCGGGGCGGTTTTCATTGGATCACCGACTGCGATGAGACGTGCCGGGGAAGCCGACAAGGGATTCACGCTGATCGAGCTGGTGATCGTCATCGTGCTGTTGGCGATCACGGCGGCGGTCGCTATTCCGGTTGTCGGGTCGATCATCAATTCGTCCAAGGAAACGGCGACCAAAGATGAGTTGCGACGAATCGCGCGGGCGCTGGCGGGATCCACAGATGACCGTGACAACGGTTTTGAAGGCGATGTCGGATTCCTGCCGTCGGCACTCGCCGATCTGGTGGCCAAACCGGATTCGGTACCGGTGTGGAACGCATACCAGCATATCGGCTGGAATGGGCCGTACGTGGATGCAACCGACAACAGCTATCTCAGCGACGCGTGGGGATCCGCGTACGTTTACGCGCCCGGGTCCCGGACGATTTCCAGCGTCGGCGGCAGCGACACGATCACGCTGGGGTTTTGACGATCCGGCGAGACGAGGATAACCATGATTGTTCGGCGCAATCAGACCGGCTTCACCCTCATCGAGATTTTGATGGTCGTCGTCATTATCGGGGTTCTCTCGACGGTGGCGCTGCGCTCCGTGCAAAACAGCATGGAGAGCGCGCGGGTCAATGAAACCCAGGACGAGATGCAGGCGCTGGCCCATGCCATCGCGGGCAATGCCGAGTTGTATGCCAACGGGTTCCGCTCCGACTTCGGGTATGTCGGCGACGTGGGCGCTTTGCCCGTTGCACTCGACAATCTGGTCACCAATCCGGGGGGCTATTCCACCTGGAACGGACCGTACATCGGTCGGCGTTTCACGGAGGATTCCGACGGCTACAAGAAAGATGCCTGGGGCAACACATACACGTTCTCCGGCGGAATCACGATTGCATCGACGGGGGGCGGAGTGACGCCGCTGACCAAGAATGTCGCATCGGCGGCAACGGATCTGACAACAACACCGGTCGCCGGGACTCTCACGGACGCCGCCGGTAATCCGCCCGGCGATTCATCGGTCGCCGTCTCGATTACGATCACCTATCCGGACGGCTCGGGGGGCACCACCACCGCGACGGCCAACCCCAATGGCGGCGGCAGCTTCTCATTATCGACGATTCCGGTCGGAAATCACCAGGTTTACGCCGTCTATCGCGCCACCGACGATACGGTGTTCGCGGTGGCCTCGACCCTGCCGCGCAGCGGGGCAACCGTCGGCCTGCGGCTGCCGGGGGCCGTCTTCGCCCCGACCGGCGGCGGCGTCGGCGGGATTGAGTATGTCGCCGGCACCGCGGCCACAAGCGGCGCCAGTGATGAAGATCTTAATTTCAGCATCACGAACACCAGTTCCGCCGGCATCGTCGTTCAGTGGATGGTTTTGACTTATTCGCCGTCAGTGCACTATCGACGCATTCGCTGGAATGGGACAAGCGTATTCAACGAGACCAACCCGCGCGCGAGTAGCGGCGACACAGCGCCTTTCACCAGTCCGCAATCGATCAACGCGGGGGCCATCATCCCGATCAAGGTGCAGGACTTTCAGGACGCGCCGACTGGCGGCAGCAACACGAGCGTTGAGGGCGTCACATTCACGATCGAATTCAGCAGCGGCGAGTCGATCAGTTTCACGACGCCGTAACCGGGGCGTGCGCCCTGCGATCCGCCACGGAAGACGGAGATGGGATCACCAACCGTCAGGACATCAGCCACGGCCAGAATCGACAGCGAGGCGACTCGTGCGGAGGCGCGCCCTGCCGCCGACTCTCGTTTGGTCGAATCGCCCGATAACGCCAGGCCGCGCGGCTTGATCCACTGGGAATACCAACCCCCGGTGGCGCGCGGGCGGCGCATCGGCATCGAATTCGACGGTCGCAATCTCATTGTTGTGGGCGTTCGCCCGCACGGAGACGGGCATGCCATCGACGCACTCTCCGTCTGCGAATGGGAGGAAACACCGGATGCGTCGACGGTGGCCAAGACGCTGCGGGAGATGATCTCCGAACGAGACCCGATCGTCGATCTGGTCATCTCGGCCCCGCGTGCCGTTGTCCGTCATTTCCATTTGCCGCCCTTGCCCAAGCGCCAGTTGACACCCGCTGCGCGCTGGGAAGGACAGAAACTGATCCCCTTTTCCCTCGAAGAATCCGAATCACTGACCGGCACCAAGCTTGTCCGCGACGGCGACGACGGCTGGTGGGTGACGCTCGTAGCGATACCGCGCGAGGACGCCGAGTTGATGCTCGAAGCGATCGCGATCCTGGGATGGCAACTGCATGAAGTCTCATTGGTCGGGACACAGCGACTCCCCGACAGGAACGACGGCGAATTGGAATCGATCGCCCCGCATTCTGTCGTCTTCTGGTCGGAACAGCGTGGAACATTCTCCGTCTTCGCCGGCGGAGCGTTGCGATTCCACTATGACATCGGCGCGATGCCCGCGCCGCCGGAATTCGAGGGGGACATCAGCGACGACATTAGGGCCGCGGCCCTGCGCGATTGGGTCCGGGAGTTGGGCGGAACGATCGCCGATCCTTTCGATTTCTATCTGAGCAAGGGTTCGAGCCAGACCCCCAAAGCGATGGCGCTGATCGGACCACCCGGGGAGATCGCGCCGATGCTCGATAACTGGGGCAGCCGCTTTGACACTGTGCTCTCGGTCGTCAATCCCCTGACCTCGCTGGGAAGCCTGATGCCCGATCATGTCGGGGGTTGGTCGGAGCGCCAGATCGGCATGATCGCGCCCGCCGTGCTGGCGGCATGCGGCCGGGCCACGGTCGATCTGACGCCACAACCGATCAAGCGGCGACGTCAGTTGCTTCGACTTCAGCAGGTCGCACGGCTTAGTTGCTTCGTCTCGGTGGGGATCGTGATTGCGTCCACGCTTCTGCAATGGAACTCGGTTCGCCAACAGGCCAGCGAGCTGGCATCGGCACGGAAACGACTGGACATGTACGAGCAGTCGACGGCGATTTCTGAAGTGTCACGCCAATCGGCTTCATTAATGGCACGGACAGCCGCTCTCAGGATGCTGCGCAACAGCCGCGAGCTATGGATGCCCTGGATCAAGACGGTGATGGCGACACTGCCGGAGAATGGGTCAATCGCTGAATTCGAGATAATCCGACGCTGGGGGCTTTCTCCGGACGAGGCGCCGATGTTACACGCACGAATCGACGGATTGCTCTCCGACGGCGAGCTTCCGCACGAGCTGATCTATCGCGATTGGCTGACTCAGCTCCGGGGGCTGTCGGGAAGCGCTGAGCGGCCCGACTTGCAGACGCGCGACTTGTTCTGGAAAGGGCGGCACCGCTCGGCATTCAGCATCAATATTGAAACACAGCCGCTGACGGTGGACGGGAGACTGCCATGAAGCGCTCGCCGGCATGGATCAAATGGGTCGTTCTGACCGTGGGGATCTGGACCTGTTGGATGTATTTCGTCGTCTGGCCGCTCCACGGGCGCAGCCGCAGTTTGGAAGCGCAAATCATGGACATCGACGCGCGACGCGGTCGCTCCGAGCAGATGGTCGCGACGGCCCCCGGGATCGTGGCGCAGTTGGAAGCGGTGACCGACACGATTCGATGGGTCACAGACAGTTTTGCGACGACGGGGTCGATCACGCGGCTGTTGAGTGAGTTGCGCGCCGCAGCTGACAGCCATAACGTCTCCGAATCGACCGCTCGTCCCAGTCTGGAAAGCACTCTGGACTTGACGAGAGTCACCGATCAGAACGGATCCAAAGTCGCATTCGACACCTTGATTGTCGAATTCAGCGCGGCAGGGGCGTTTTCCGCCATCGGCGGCTGGCTGGACAAAATAGAGAAACGTGCCGATTTCCAACAGTGGCGATCCTGTCTCTGGCGCAAGGACGAAGACGAGCGGCTGATCCTGTTTTCGGGACGGGCCGCATTCTGGATCGTCGTCGCGTTGCCGGATCCAAAACAGCAAACAGATGCGAGTCTATGATGGAATCGAAACGCAAGGTCATCCTGGGAATCGTCCTCGGCCTGACGGTCACTCTTGGACTCATTGTGCAGCCCTGGAAACGGCCGTCGCACAAATCGGACGCGGACAGTTTCGGCAACGAGCCGGCAACGACTCCGTCCGGGGCCGACCTTGCTGCGGCAACCGCGCACACGGCTCCGGTCAGTCTGGCGGGCGATTGGCCCGACGATCCGTTTCGGCGACCCGAGGAACGATCGGCAGCGCCGGCCGCAGGAACACGATCCGCCCGTCCGAGTCCGGGTGTGCGTCTGCAGGGCATCATGGTCATCGGCAGCGAGCGGGTTTGTGTCCTGGATGGTCAGACATATACGGCGCAAGCGACGGTGCGCGGCTGGCAGATCGAACGAATCGGCGACGATGATGTCGTTATGACGCGCGGCGAGTCGCGTGTCCGACTGACTCTGTGACAGGACAACCCATATGCTGACGCGGCCCAAAAAACTGACGGCACTCGCCCTGGTGCTCCTCTGTGCAGGATTGTTCACGACAGAAACGTGGTCTCGCCCGGCCCCGCAAACAATCAGTCTGCGCTTCGCCCGGACGAAGGTCACGACCGTGCTGTCGTCCCTGGCGACGGAAGTCGGATTTGACCTGGTCATTGCGCCCGGCGTCGAGGGCGAAAGTGATATCAACCTGACCGATGTCGATTGGAGCACCGCGCTCGATGCCATCGCCGCCGCCAATGGACTGCGTTACTACTGGAATGACGACGTGCTCGTGATTTCCAGCGCCTCCGACCAGACCGCCATACCGATGGCGCATCGGGTCGTCTCTCTGCGTCATGCCGATCCGCTGGCGGTGCAGACGGTTCTGGCGGGTGTTCTGACCGAAGGGGCGTCCGTCAATGTGTTGGGCGGCGTGGCGCCGACCGGAACGACTGTGGCCTCGGGATCGACGGGACAATCCGGCCGCCCGATCCTTGTCGTCACCGAAAAGCAGGCACGGATGCAGGCGGTCCTGGATCTGATCGACTCACTCGATACGCCCCGTCCGCAATTTGAAATCGCGGTCAAATTCATCGAGACCTCCCTCGACGATCAGCAGGGAGTCGGACTGAGCTGGCCGACGCGCATCGGCGCGACCGTGGCCGACTTTGACGCCGTGCAGAGCACAACCACGGGTGGGGGCCAGACGCGCACGCCGCCGTCGGCCGAGTATCCCATCCCCGACGGCAAGATCTGGAATTTCGGAACCCTGAGCGTCGATCAGTTCAGCGGCTTCATCGAGTTTCTCGATCAGAACGGCAAGTCACATCTGCTCTCCGATCCCCGCGTCACGGTGCTGGAGGATGAGACGGCAGAGATTCGTGTCACGACGACCTTTCCGGTTCAAACCGTGACCCGATTTACCGAGGGCGCGGCGACGCAGGACATCGTCGACTTCATCGACATCGAAGTCGGCATCACGCTGAAGGTGCGGCCGCGCCTGAATGATTCCGGACTGGTGACGCTGTTCGTCGAGCCGATTGTGCAGGAGATCACCGGCTTTTCGGGCCCATCGGACAATCAGCGCCCGATCACCGCCAATCGACGCGTGACCACTTCGGTGCGCGTCGCCGACAATGAAACGCTCGTCATCGGCGGACTCATGCGCGAGACCGACTTTACCACCAAGTCAAAAGTCTTCCTGCTCGGAGACATTCCCATTCTGGGCGCGCTGTTCACGCATCGGAAAACGCAGAAACAGAAAACCGATCTGCTGATCTTCATTACGCCGCGGATACTGTCCGCCGGTAGTTCCTGATCCGAGGGAGCTCCGTCCGATACCTGACAGCTTTGAGCCGCTCCGACTTGATCATGACCTATCGTTTCGCACTCTCGTCGTACTCTCCCCAGATCAGTCGCGTGAGCTTGGATAGGAATGCACGGTTATTCGCCACAATTCTATACAGCCACTCGGCCGCGATGCGAAACGGCGCGATGCGTTCGTAGAGCGTCAACAGCCACCGCCTGTGGCGCGCGGCCGCCAATGTCGTCAGCACGGCATGTGCGCCGGCCCGAATGGTGCCGTCGGGCGCGACGTGAACAACCGATCGTTTGAATTGTTCGATTGGGATGGCAGGGAATCGGGCCGCTGCCGATTGATACGGTTCGTAGTCGACTTGGCCGCAAGTCAGCGTCTGCCAACGCATGATCCAGAAACGGCAGAAACCGCATTCGCCATCCCAGATCAAAAGCGGACGCGCCGGTTTCGGGATATTGTCTGCTTGCCCGTTCATGCGGCCATACAACAACGACGACGACTCATCACGGCGGCTGAGCAACCCCGAGCCGCTGAGATGCCGCCGGTCAAATGTAAGTGAGAATGATCCTGCCCGATACTACGGCAAGCGTGTCGGCGCTTGCTCCGCCAACAGCCGATTCAGCGCGTCGGTCGAGGTGACCGGCAGCTCGCACTGGTAGTTGCGGCAGACATAGACTGTCGGCTGTCCGTTGACCGGCTTCATCGCTGCGAGATACGGTGCGAGTTTCGCTACGGGCGGATTGTCACCGAAGCGTGCCATCAAAACCTTACGCGGCAGGTATCGCGACCGGATCGCCTGGGCGATATCCGAATGGATTGCGTCAGGATTGTCGGCCGCCAGCACGATCTCATACGAGGGGCCGTGGGCGAAATCGAGCGCCCACCAGGCCTGCATGTAGTTGGTCGGCGACTGGGCAAACCGGGAACCGAATGAACGCAGCATTGCATCCGCCCGTGCTTCAAGCCCGGTATTGCCCGTCATTCGTCCGAGGCGCAGCAGATTGAGCGCCGCGACAGAGTTCGCCGACGGCATCGCGCCATCGCCGTATTCTTTGGGACGCACCAGCAGTTCCTCGGAATCGATCCCGGTAAAGTGCAGGCCGCCGTCCGCGTCGTCCCAGAAGAGCCGCAGCATCTCATCATTGAGCGCAAGCGCCTCCTGCAAGTAGCGCGCGTCAAATGTTGCCTCGTACAACTCGATCAGCCCCCACACGAGGTAGGCGTAGTCCTCGCTGAATGCCGGAATCCCCGCGCTGCCGTCACGGTAGCGCCGCAATAGCCGTCCGCGGTCATCGCGCAAGGTCTCCAGAACGAATCTCGCTGCCTGCGCGGCCGCGTCGGCGTAACGCGGCTGGTCGAATGCCTGGCTCGCCTTCGCCAGCGCGGCAATCATGAAACCGTTCCAGGACATCAGGACTTTATCATCCTTGAACGGGTGTTCGCGCTGCTGCCGCAACTCAAACAGCCGGCGACGCGCGTCATCGATGTCGCGCCTGACCTCATCGACGGGCCGGTTGACCGCTTCGGCGAGGACATCGGGCGACATCACCTGATGCAGGATGGCCCGGCCACCCTCGAAGTTACCCGTGGCGGTCACACCCCAGAATCGCCGCGCGAGATTGCCCCGATCGGGACCGAGCGGTTGGTCGAAGCCATCGGGCTCCCAAACATAGAAGGTTCCCTCTTCGCCCTCGGAGTCGGCGTCTTCCGCAGAATAGAACGCCCCGTCCGGTGACGTCATATCGCGAAGCACATAGGTGAAGATTTCCTCGGCGACCGCGCGCCACTCATCGTTGCCCGTCAGTTGGTACATCTCGGTGTACGTGATCGCCAATCCCGCGTTGTCGTACAGCATTTTTTCGAAGTGCGGCACCAGCCATTGCGGATCGGTCGAGTACCGATGGAATCCGTAGCCGAGTTGATCGTAAATCCCGCCCCATCGCATCGCGCGCAGCGAGTGCTCAAGCTGGCCCAGCACGGTGGCATCGCCGGTGCGATGCACCCAGCGAGTCATTGCGGTCAGCCGGTGCGGCATCGGGAACTTCGGGGCGCCGCCGTATCCGCCGAAACGCGCGTCATATTGCGAGCGCATTGTCAGCACGGCCGCTTCCAGCGTGCCCAGCGAGGGAATGACGCCGTCGGATCCGGCACCTGCCTGGCGCAATGCCAAAGTGACGCGTTCTCCCAACTCGCTGAGACTCGCGCGCTCGGTACGCCACTTCTCCTCGATCAAATTCAGCAGGTCCAGTAGACCCATTCGCCCATAACGGGGCTCCTTGGGAATGTAGGTTCCCGCAAAAAACGGCCGCCCGTCGGGGGCCATGATGACGGTCAACGGCCAGCCGCCGCTGCCAGTCATCATCTGGCAGACATTCATGTAGATTTCGTCGATATCGGGACGTTCCTCGCGATCGACTTTGATCGCGACGAAATGTGCGTTGAGCAGATCGGCGACGGCGGAGTCTTCAAACGACTCCTCCTCCATCACGTGGCACCAGTGGCAGGTCGCATATCCCACGGACAGAAAAATCGGGCGATCCAGCTCATTGGCGCGCGCGAATGCCTCCTCCCCCCAGGGATGCCAGTCCACCGGGTTGCCCGCATGCTGCAACAGATAGGGGCTTTTTTCGTCGCGCAGACGGTTGCCCTGGGTCACCATCGTCTCGTCAGCGTCATCATTTCGGCTGTGCCCGTGATCAACATTGTCCGACCCGCCGCACCCGGCGGCGCAGGCGACGAAGATCGCCACGCCGTACAGTCGCCACGCACTCGGGCGTATGGAGTCTCCGGTTGTACGTGCGAGGCACAGGGACATGATACGGCGCTCCTCAACAATGCGCACAGGCGCAACTGTTCAAGTCAACAGACGGCCGACGCGATTGTTTCTCGCGTTGAGGGAATGCACAAAAAAGAACGGCCGGATCAGGCAGCGATCCGGCCGGCGACTCTGCCGCAACACCTGGCAGCATCCGTGCCACGGCAGACTTTCGATGCGACACCCGTCAGCGACCCGGACGTCAAGGACGCCGCCCCCGTCGCTCCAACTCCGACGGGTGTCGCGTCCTATGTGATTTCGTCAGACAACATCATGCGAGCACCCGCGAATGCACTGCGCTCGATTGCCCGGTCCTCCGGCCTCGTGCGGCTATGCCACGCGTCACATTGCCGAGATTCCGCGTTCCATCACCAGCGAGCGACGCGATGAACCGGTAATGCCGAGTACTTCCCTGTCTGGTACGGTTGCGCCGGGACTATACAGTATCCGGCAAAAAGCGGGTCACGATTGGATCGAGGTATTCTCCTGCAGAGCTGCGTAAGGACTACCAACTGACAACGCCCCAATTCAAACACATGGGCCGATTCGTGTCAAGCAAAATCTTGCGGCCGCCGCCCGTGCGTCGCGGCGCCCCAGATGACCGCTCGGACGCCGGCACGGCCGGCAAGACGTCGTGCCCGGGTCGGCCGCGTGCGGGTGTTGTCCTTCTGCGAGGGACCGCGAATTGAATTCGCGGCCACATGTTCACATGAGGCGCACTCTGGCTTTGGTATCACTCACTCACATGGCCGGCAGAATGTCGTGTCCGGGTCGGCATACTGGAAGCAGACAGCCCCCATCTTGTCTAAGTCAGTCTGATCAGTGTCTCCGTCACAGTCCACGTCTGTCTTCTTGTATGGACAGCAGGGATTCGGGTCAGCCGGCTCCGGATAGCCTTGATTTACCACTTGGCTAATCTTGACCACGTCAAACACATTGTACACGCCGTCACACTGCGGGTCAGCGTGGCAGTCGCAGGCGCAGCAGATCTCGATTGTCGACTTCAAGAAATCGACCCCCTGCACTGGTTCATAAAACTCGTCCACGAATGCCAGCCTATTTGCCGGACTGATACATACAGTATCGATCTCCATTGAGCCAAGAACATTCCCAATCCCGAAAATAAGCTCTATCGAAGGTGTTCCTGAACCGGGAATGCCATCATCTCCTGCTTCCAGCACCGGCGGATTGATTCCGATAATCATGAGCACAGATGCATCGGGGCTAACAAAGTCAAACGTGTCTGACGGTGTGCTCCAAGTGAGCCCGGTACTGTCCTGCTCGCATGCCGCGCCTCGCCAGTCAAACGCACTGTAATGCTTCTCTGTATAGAACTCGGAGACCGTGTAGCTAGCGCCCGGCTCCGCCCAAGCGGAGAGCCTTCCCTGCACCGTCAAATCCCATGACTCTGACATGTAGGCGTTCGAGTCGAGCGCAACATATCGCAATGGTATGACAAGTCCTGAAAGGTCCATGTCGTTTGCAATATACACCCCGACCAATGCCTCCGACGACCCGGCTGGCAATTGCTTGGACTCTATCGACACCATGTTAGCTCCTAGCGCAATCGAGCCAGCGTATGACGCGAGGATTATCGCCAAGCACATCGCACGAAAAGTGTCCATTCATCCCTCCTATTTCGAATGACTTAAAGCCAGAGCAGGCGATTGCAGCTCATGAGAAGGCGCGCAATGGCAGAAGTATGTAGTCGGTAGGCCATTCCGGAATCCAACCTCCACAGCGGCAACGACGTCAAATACGTCTGTGATTCCGCTGCAATCGACGTCAGTCGCCTCGAATGGGCACCAGTCATCTGTAATCTCTGCATCCTGACGAAACGCCCTACCTACCACTTTTACGATGTCGAATACGTTTATGACTCCAGAATGATCAATGTCAGCCATTGAGGGACAATCGCATACCCCTACCGCCGCCCAAGCCAGTCCTGACTGCTTCTTGTATCCGCCTGACGGATCTAACTCATCTCCAGCCTTACACATTCCCTGCATTGCGTCACGGAATCCATCATTCGGCATCCAATGTGACTGCGATGCCCTATACAAGACATTGAAAGCCTCGTACACACCTATGGCCCCTACAGTGATTCCGAAGTGTGTACCACCGTCTGACAACAAATAGAACATCTTATTCGGTACTCCTGAGTTGGTATGCACACCGCAGTAATCATTCGCTGGCGTTGGATCGCAGTCGTTTACATCGATCCAGCCTTCTCCCTCATCCAGATAGAAGTCTGGACGGCCTCCGACGGTAGGATCGGCCAAGTACCTGATTCCCACGTTAGCAGGCTTAAAGCTATCCTCCCCGAAGAGCCAAATGTCTGGCAAGTAGCCTTCTGCGTAGGCGCGAACCGTCGCGCCAAATGCATCGGCATAGCCTTCATTCAGAGCTCCGGATTCCCGTGCATAGTTGAGGTTCCCTTGCGAGGTATGCAATATCCCATGTGCCCATTCGTGGGCAACAATATCTATAGCCACACCCGTCGAGTTGCGATTCGGATTGTCAACAACACAGAAACGACATTGTTGTGCCTCGGGAGAGTAGTAGGCGTTATCGACGCAGTCGGGCCCTGTTGGATTACCCTCCGTCGGACCGGAATAATTAACTGTCTGGATCATGTCGCTTCGGTTCCCGTCAAAGCTTTCCCGATTCAGATAATATGCCATGTATTCCTGGGTGATCAGTGCATTAGCGTGACCCTCTACATGATCGCATATCCATGGATCAAACCAGTGGTTGTCACTGTCAGTCGGCATCGTCCCGGGAAGGGGGTCAAAGGTCGAGAACTGAAAGGTCCTAACAAATGTCTCGTCTGGGATCGCGTATATAAGCCCGCGTAACTGGAACTGCCCATCACTACAGTATGTCCTCAATGGAGATACATCAGGTCCCACAACAGAACATCCATCACCAAAGTATGCAGGCCCATCAGTACAATTCACCAGTACTTCAATCTGGCAAGAGTTGTTGCTCTCGTTCGTTTCACCAACTTCATCGAATTCATCGATCACGAGCCGCAGTGTATGCCACCCTGCGTCCGCGAAAAGGAACGCGAAGTCGCTTACTCCGGCCCATTCATAGGCGTCTAGGGTCGTTGGGTTTGTGGTCCCGATCAGTACGTCGTTGTCATACAATCGACCTACGTGAGTTCCTGCGGGATTCTCGGAGTTATTGATCCATGCCAAATCAATGTACACCGTCTCATCCTGATTGAACGTCGAAGCAGATGTATGCGTCCCCTCGACTGGAGACACTACGATGCTGTTGTCCCATCCGGTCGGCTGTGATGATCCCCCGTTTTCGTTGACACTCGTTTAGATAGATTCCAGCAACAAGCGTTCCTCAAATTCAACCGGACTGAGATCGTCCAGGCTGGTGTGCATGCGTTCGCGGTTGTACCAGCCCTCGAT
>DASWIS010000027.1 GCA_036397555.1 Candidatus Zixiibacteriota bacterium
GGGCGGGATTCGGGGGATTCGGAATGACATGCGGGAGGTTTTTGCCCCAACCACAGTCGATGGGCGCCGCTACGCCGCGAGGCAATTTAGCACCGTCTGCACGAAATCGTATTCGGAGCGCAGGACCGGCACGCCGACTTGTTCGCTCAGCGAGGGAATGGTCTCATCGTCCAGGAACAGATCATCGGTGTTGAGGCAATCGGGCGGGACGATCAGGGCATCGGCCCCGCTGCCCGATTCGCGAAACTGCGCGGCGATATCCGTCCCGGTGAGCAGTCCGGACACAGTCACCGTGTGGCCCCAGAAATCATTGCGCACAATCAGCGGGATCAACTCGAGATTCGTTACACGTTTGTTGATGCGTCGGCAGAGCCGCTCGATGAACGGTCCCGCCGATGTCGCGGTCGCCAGGCACAGCCGCCTGCGCTGCGGAATCTTGCGCGGCAGCTCCGATTCCCGTTCTTCAAAACCGTCGAGCAACTGTCGAATCAGCCCCAAACCGTTTTCGAGCTGGCAGTAGTCGTCATAGTAGTCGGCTGACGGGATCTCCTCGTCCGCAATCAGGTACATTTCATCGGCGGCATAGATGACGCCGACGCCATGCTGCCTCCGCATGGCATCGTGACGCTTGCCGATTTCCCGCAGGATCTCGACCGCCTGTGGCTGTGTGACCAACGGCAAGGTCGGCAGCTTTTCGCGGTGTTTGGTCAGCCCGATGGGAACGACCCCCACCGACGGCACCCGCGGATACAGGGCCAGCAGGTCATCGAATGATCGCCACAGCGGCGCGCCGTCGTTGAGCGACGGCGTCACCACGATTTGCGTGTGGGTGTCGATTCCCTGCGTGTGCAACCGCTTCAGCAGCGGCACGATCGGCTCGGCATCGGGCTTGCGCAAGAATTCGCGGCGTACCGCATCGTCGGTCGAGTGCACCGAGACATACAACGGCGAGAGCCGCTGTTCGAAGATGCGCGCGTAGTCGTCCTCCGACATGTTGGTCAGCGTGACGAAGTTTCCGTGCAAGAACGACAACCGGTAGTCGTCGTCCTTGATGTGCAGGGTGCGCCGCATGCGCCGTTGGCGGGGCTGCTGCTTGACGAAGCAGAAATCGCAATTCGCTTTGCAGATGCGAATCGGATCGGGCTCGTATTCAATGCCCAAATCCGCGTCGATGTCCTTGATAATGTGCAGGCGCCGCAGACGACCATCGGGGTGGCGGACCTGCAACTCCAGCTCTTCTTCAGCGGCGAAAAACTTCGCATCGATGACATCGCGCAACGGCTGTCCGTTGATCGCCACGATCTCGTCCCCCGGATGCAGGTTTCCCTCCGGGATGACATCATGGTGATGGATGTGGCGGACGATGGGCATGGGTTCGGTCAAGATACGCCACAATTAAACTCATAAGCCGGAAAGGTGGCGTCACCCGCCCTCGGGTGACGCCTATTCCCGCCACGCGAGGACATGCGGCGGACACGCAAAACCCCTGCGTAGAGCGACAAGCCGGCTCCCGGATGTGTGGAAGTGTTGACACAAGACGATAAGTGCCAATGGATTTACACACCTCATGACGACATGGCATTCTTGTGCAATGACATATGACTGTCGCAGAGAACCGCAGGACCGGCAGAACGACGGCACGAGCTTTCCAACTGACCGAACCCACGCCGTGCGAGGACATCCGGTGGGCACACAGAATGCCGTGATTCCAGCGAGTGCCCGGGGTATCGGGGATGTTGAAAGACCCCACCTTAATGTCATGCCGAACGAAGTGAGGCATCTCTGGGCGCGCGACGCCGCCCTCAAGCCGTTCGAGCTTCCTCGCCCGTCGGGCTCGGCATGACTCCAATTGTTGCGTCTATGACAATGATTGGCGCAGACTGCGGCTTTCAACAGCGGGCGATGGGACTCGAACCCACGACGTCAAGCTTGGGAAGCTTGCATTCTACCACTGAATTACGCCCGCCTGGATGGACTCTTCCGTTGGGAAGATGCGGGTTTGGGGCGCGCGGTCAAGCGCTTCCGCCCGGAGCGAACGGGTCGTTGCAGGGCGCCCAGATCGACCTTGCCGACGGTCTCGCCGGGGACCGGCCCCAGCACGGCCATCGCGAGACGGTCGGGCACGAACGCTTCGGAGGCAACGTTGCGGATGTCGGCGGCCGACACCTTGCGGATCGCTTTCATCGTCTGCCCCGGCGTGACATAGTCGCCGAGATACAGTTCGTGCCGGGCAATGCGGTGCATGCGCGACGAGGTCGATTCCAAACCCAGCAGCAGGTTGCCGCGCAACTGCGACTTCACATCGTCCAATTCGGTCGCGCCGATTCGCCCATAGGCGAGTTGTCCCATTTCTTTGAGGACCAGATTGCTCGCTTCCAGCATATGCTTCGGGTCGCAGGCGAAGTAGACGCCCAGGAACCCCGCATCCTGATACGAATCCTGAATCGGATAGATCGCATAGACCAGGCCGCGCTGCTCGCGCACGCTCTGGAACAGGCGTGACGACATGCCGCCGCCCAGGATGTTGCTGATGACCAGCACCGTGTGACGGCGCGGATCGGCGAACTTCCACAATGGGAAGCCCAGGCAGACGTGGGTCTGGTTGATCTCGCGGTGCGCCACGCCGCGCTGGACCATGGCGCCATTGGGAGTCGATGGCGCTTCCACCCTGCCGGTCGGCGTGTCGATCGTAAACGCTTTCTTCACCAGCGAGACGAGTTTGGCGTGCGAGAGATTGCCGCAAGCGGCGATCAACATGCGGTCGGGCCGATAAAATCGTGCCCGGTGCTTGTGCAGCGTCTCCCGCGTCGTTCCCATGACTGTCGGAATCGTGCCCGCAATGGAACGTCCGATCGAGTGCCCCGGCCACATCTGCATGGCGAAGAGATCGTGCACCCACTCATTGGGGGTGTCGTGCGCATCTTTGATCTCCTCGGCGATGACGAGACGCTCTTTCTGGACTTCCGCCGCCGGGAGCGTCGCGCGCGTCGACAGATCCGCCAGAATCTCCAGCGCCGTCGGCAGATCGCGCCCGACCACGCGCGCGTGATAACAAGTGTGCTCGCGCGAGGTGAATGCGTTCAGCGATCCGCCCAAGCGTTCGACTTCCAGAGCGATCTCGCGCGCCGAACGGGTCGGGGTCGCCTTGAAGACCATGTGCTCCAGAAAGTGCGAGACACCCGCGGTGGCGTCGTCCTCGTACCGTGAGCCGACCTCGACCCAGACGCCGATCGTGACCGAATCGCGATCCGGCATCGATTCGGTCACAACACGTAAGCCGTTAGGCAGTATTGTCTTATTTAGAACACTTGCCGTCATAGTTTAGACTGATCGGGTCGAGTTGCCGCTCTCCCTCCACTGTTAATGTCGGCGCGCCGGGCGTCGATCTGATGGCCTTCCGGAGCGGCGCGGGGGACGGCTGTCGCTGCGGCCGTCATCCTCCGGCATCCCCTCGGGACGCGGCAACAGCGCCTTGCGTGAGAGCCGTACCTTGCCGTCGTCATCGACGCTGAGCACTTTGACCTGCACTTTGTCGCCGAGTTGGAGCACATCCTCGATGCGCTCTGTCCGCTTGTAGTCGTACTCGGAGATGTGCAGCAGTCCATCGGTGCCGGGCAGAATCTCGATGAACGCCCCGAACGCCGCCAGACGACGCACCGTGCCCTCGTAGACCTTCTCGACCTCCGGCTCCTCGACCAATGCCAGGATCATCTGCTTGGCCGTCTCGGCTGCGGCCATGTCGACCGAGGCGACGATCACGGTGCCGTCATCGTCGATATCGATCTTCGCACCGGTTTGCTCGCAGATGCTGCGGATCATCTTGCCGCCCGGGCCGATGATCTCGCCGATACGCGACACTTTGACCTGGAAGATGAGAATCCGCGGCGCGTATTTCGACAGCTCCGGACGCGGCGCCGCCAGGGTCTCGGCCATGCGGTCGAGAACATGCAGACGCGCCACTTTTGCCTTGTGCAGCGCCTCGCGCATGATGTCGAATGGCAGCCCTTCGATCTTCAGATCCATCTGGAAGGCCGTGATCCCCTGCCGTGTGCCGGTCACCTTGAAATCCATGTCGCCGAGATGATCTTCGACACCGAGGATGTCGGTCAGCACGGCATAACGGCTGCCCTCCTTGACCAGACCCATCGCGATGCCGGCAACCGGAGTCTTGATCGGAACTCCGGCATCCATCAGCGCCAGTGTCCCGGCGCAGACGGTCGCCATCGAGGAAGAGCCGTTGGACTCCAGCACATCGGAGACGATGCGAATCGTATACGGAAACAGCGTCTCATTGGGAATGACCGGCTGGATGGCGCGTTCGGCGAGCACACCATGGCCGATCTCGCGCCGTCCCGGCCCGCGAATGGGGCGCACTTCGCCGACCGAGTAGGACGGAAAATTGTAGTGCAACATGTAGCTCTTGGTCGAGTCGCCCATCAGGTCATCAATGCGTTGCTCGTCGACCTTGGTGCCGAGCGTGACCGCCGCCAGCGCCTGTGTCTGCCCACGCGTAAAGAGCGCCGAACCGTGTGTGCGCGGCAGAAAGTTGACCTCGCTGTTGATGTCGCGGATGGCATCGGGACCGCGCCCATCGGCCCGCGTGCTCTCGGCCAGGATGCGTTCGCGCAGGTCGTGCTTTTCGATCTCACCGACCGCGCGGCCGATATGGACTTCCTGATCGGGAAAACGCTCGGCCAACGCCTCGCGCATTTCCGTCTTGATGAGTGAGACTGAGTCCTCGCGTTCGGCCTTGTCGGCGATTTTGACCGCTTCTGCAATGCGCGTCGCTGCCAATTCGCGCACGGCCGCATTCAGTTCGGGGTCGATGCCGGCCGACACGAAGTCGCGCTTGGCCTTGCCGACTTTGCTCTGCAGTTCTCTGATCGCCGCCGTTATCGACTGCATTTCCTTCAGCCCGAACTCGAGCGCCGACGCGAGATCGTCTTCGGACACCTCCTGGCATCCGCCCTCGACCATGATGACATCGTGCTCGGTCCCGGCGATGACGAGATTGATGTCCGACTCGTCCAACTGCGCAACCGTGGGGTTGATGATAAGTTCGCCGTTGACCCGTCCGACCCGCGCCCCCGCCAGCGTGTGGGCAAACGGCACATCCGAAACCGCCAGCGCGGCCGCGGTCGCGCAGATGCCCAGCACATCGGCATCGTTTTCCTGATCCGACGAGAGCACGGTGACGTGCACCTGCACTTCGTGCGGATAGCCATCGGGGAACAACGGCCGGATCGGCCGGTCGATCATGCGCGCCGAGAGCGTTTCCTTTTCGGAGGGACGTCCCTCGCGCTTGAAGAAGCCGCCGGGGATTTTTCCGGCGGCGTAGGCCTTCTCCCGGTAATCGACCGACAGCGGGAAAAACCCGCGGTCGGGCACCGGGTCTTTGGTGGCGACCACGGCCGCCAAGACCATGGTGTCGCCGTGGCGGACGATCGCCGCGCCATTGGCCTGTTTGGCCACATGGCCGGTTTCGATCACAAACGGCCGTCCGCCGAATTCGATCTGAATCCGTTCAATCATGAATCTCCCGCAGCCCGGCCTGGGCCGATGCTGCGACTCCTGTTGGGTTTCGTCGGGATGAAGCGACGAGTGCTGACGATCAGATCGTCAGTCCGTGCTTCGGGGCGGGACAGCTCGCCTCGGGGCCAAGGTCACATGGGTCGACATACCCCAGGTCCCGTCGCGAGACGTCCCTCGCCCGCCCGACGGCGCAAGTCTACTTGCGCAGGTTCAAGTTATCCAGCAACTGACGGTAGGCATCAACATCGGTACGGCGCAGATAATTCAGCAGCCGGCGGCGTTTGCCCACCATCTTCAGAAGCCCCCGGCGCGAGGCGTGGTCGCGCACTTCCACATCCAGATGCGACGTCACCGACGCGATGCGCGAGGACAACAAAGCGATCTGCACTTCCGGCGAACCGGTGTCTTTGTCGTGCAGACGGTACGCCCCGATGATCGCCTGCTTCTGCTCCGATTCAGTCGGCACTGCTTGGATGTCTCCTTCCTTCCACTGTGTGCCCGGCGGGACAATTCAGCCGACGCCGCGCTTCGTGTTCGTCTTCGGTCATCCTTTGTATCAAGGCATCGGCCGTATCGAATGTTTCCTCCGGCCTAATGTACGACTCCAGCCAGACACTCTCAATCGGTTCTCGCGGGCGGCGTTCGTCCGGCGAACCCTCTAATACATTTATCTCCAGCCGCTTGACCGTGCCGCCGAAGGTCGGGTTCGACCCGAAATACGCCATTGCCGGTCGCGGCACCGCATGCGCTGTCCAAGCGGCGTAAATCCCGACCGGCGGGGGTAATTTAGCATTGTCCAGCTCCAGATTCCAAGTGGGATATCCCATCTCTTTTCCCCGCCCCGCCCCGGCGATCTTACGCCCGGTGACCGGATACGGGTGCCCCAGAAGCTCGACGGCCTCGCTGAAGCGTCCGTGCGCGAAAAGCTCCCTGATCGATGTTGAGGTGACGGGCCGCGGTTGGCCGGCTACGGCGACCAAGTCGACGACGTGGACGTCGATTCCCCGCTGGGCTCCCCAATCGGACAGGAACCGGGACGTCCCTTCGCGTCGGAATCCAAAGCCGAAATCGGCGCCGACGACAATGGCCTGCGCCCTCAGAGCCGCGGCCAACACGCTGTCGGCGAAGTGTGCGGCAGGTGTCGAGGCCAACGCATCATCGAACGTCATCGTCAGCACGCCATCGGCGCCGTAGGCCCCCAGCAGCGCGACTCGTTCCTCGGGTAATGTGAGCAACGGCGGCGCAATCTTCGGCTTGACCACGGATTTCGGATGCGGATGAAAGGTCACGGCCCACAGCGGCAATCCGAGGCGATCGGCGGCGCCGCGCGCATCGCGCAGGACCGCCTGATGCCCAAAATGGACCCCGTCGAACGTGCCGATGCAGACCACCGAGCGCGTGGAAATCCGCAGGGAGGCCGACTCGGGCGTCGAAGCGCTCAGAACCGAATCGGGGGCCGGAATCGGTGGTGTGATGTTCTGCGGCTTCACGTGGAGGACATTCAATGAGCGGTCAACAGCACACGACGATAAGTGCAGATCGGCAGATCCGGTTCGACGCGAACGCCGGAGTCAAACGCCGCTTCGGCGATGGCCGCTGGTCCGTGATCGGGCAACGTGATCGCGATCAGATCCCCGTTTCGAAATGCCCCGTCGACTGCCGTGACGTGTCGCCCATAGAGGAGGCGTCCGTGCACGATTTCGTCGCGGGCATCACCCGTCACTTGAATGCGCGGGAGTCCGAGGTGGCGATCGATGGATTGAAGCGCCATGCCCTCAGCGCCGTCCGCTGCGCGTCGGCGCAATCCGTCAAGGTCGAGCGCCTCCTCTACGCTCGTCGGCCCGATCCGGGTTCGACGCAACCGGGTCACGTAGGCACCACACCCCGCGTCACGTCCGATTTGGTCCGCGAGTGCGCGGATATACGTTCCCGAGGAGCATCCCACAACGAGCCGCGCATCGGGCGGCTCATACGATTCCAATTCCAAACGATGAATCGTCACGCTTCGCCTGGACTCCGGCAGCACTTCCCCGGCCCGCGCCAACTCATAGCGGCGGCGTCCGGCCACGCGCGTTGCGGCATACTCGGGAACCGCCTGCTCGATCAATCCCCGGTAGGTCGGCAGCATCGATTCGATGATGACGCGATTCTCCGGAATCGGTGCGCCGGATGCCGTAATCTCCCCGTCGGGGTCGCCGGTGTCCGATGACGCTCCGAAGCGAATCACGGCCTCGTAGGTCTTGTCTTGACCCGATAATACCCAGGCGATTTTCGTGGCATCGCCGATCATCACCAGCAGCAGCCCCGTGGCGAACGGATCGAGCGTGCCGGAGTGCCCGACACGCCGCACGCCATATATGTCCCGTACCACATCGACGACATCGTGCGATGTCATCCCCGACGGCTTGTCGATGGGGAGTATGCCGGAGAGCGCTGCCGTGGCATTCGACAATGTCATTGCACGTTTTTGTGTCGGTCAGCCCTTGGGCTGACGGTCATGGCGGAGTGATGAATATGACTAATTGAGGTTGATCGGGCCGTCGGCCCGCGATCAGCCCCAGGGCTGATCCGCACACGACACATAGGTTTAACTCTTCGACTTTGGCCGGTGATTGTCGCGCAACGGCCCGATGGCGCGCTCCAGTGTGTCGGCGGCTTTGGCCAGCGGCAGCTCAATGATGCATCCGGCGGCATTGCGATGGCCGCCGCCGCCGAAGCGTCGCGCCAATGCGGCGACATCCACAGTTCCGCACGAGCGCAGCGACGCCTTGGTCCGCTTCGGACCCAATTCTCTCAGCAGCGCACCGACCTGCACCCCCGCCACCGACAACGTGTGATCGACCAGCCCTTCCAATTCGTGCATCGGCACCTGGTAACGCCGGCGATCCGCGGTGCGCAGGGCCAGAAAGCAAATCCGGCTGTCGGCGCGCAGATCGGCCCTCCCCAGGATGTGATGCACCAGACGAAACTCCGCGGGAGAGTACGATTGATAGACCGCCGCCGTGACTCGGGGCAGATCCGCGCCGCGTTTGACCAGCTCAGCGGCGATGACCATTGTCCGCAGATTGGTGCACGGATGCCCGAAGCGTCCGGTGTCGGTGACCAGCGCCGTCGCCAGCGATTGCGCCATCGACGGTGTGATCGTCGCCTTCCAGTGCCGCAGCATGTCGAAGACCATCTCGCCGCAGGCGGCGGCGGTTGGGTCGAGAACGTTGACCGCGCCATACCGTGAGTTGTGCTGATGGTGATCGATGTTGATGACCGGCAATCCATCGGGCAACAGCTCGCTCACCGTGCCGATGCGATCCAACGACGAGCACTCGAAAATGATCGCCGCATCCCATCGCGGCCGCCGCTTAAGCGCCCCCGGCTCGCGAACGACCCCGGAGTGACTCAGAAACCGATACTTGCGCGGCACCGGACCCTGGTTGACGATGTCCGCGCGGCGGCGGCGCTGCCGGGTCCAATACTCATAGAACGCCAATTGGCACCCCAACGAGTCCCCATCGGGATCGCGATGCGATGAAATCAGAATCCGGCGCGCGGACTTAAGCGCCGTCTGAATCTTTTGGGCCGCTGCCCTGGTCATCGTTTTTTCGTTCACGTTCGATCTGCGTAAAGAGTTCGTCGAGACGCAGCCCTTCCTGCACCGCATTGTCGTAGACAAAGCGAATGGTCGGCGGACGATACATGCTCAATTCCTGTCCGAGGCGGCGCTGCACGAAGCGGAGAATCCGATCCAGATGATGCGCGCATTGCGCCCTGTCGTCCTCATCGCCCAGCACCGAATACCGTATGTCGGCCTCGTGCAGGTCGCCGGAGACCTCGCACCGCAGGATCGTGACCGCCCGGAAATCATACCGCTTGATGTCGGTCAACAGCATCTCCGCCACGACGCGGCGGATCAGGTCGGCAACGCGCTGACGTCGTTCGGTCGAGCTCATCGTTTGCTGCCAATCCCGAAGTCAGAGGATTGAACATTCCCTCTCCCTGAGGGAGGGGGCAAGAGATGCCTCACTTCGTTCGGCATGACATTGATCAGGGGTCTTTCAACAATCCCCTCACTTCGGGTCATCCATCCTTATACCTCAATCTCATAATCCGTGAGCGTCATCTCCCCCGGCCGGTCGGCATCGCGCGCTACGCGGGTCAGGACACTGTGCAGGTGCGAGCGGGCGTTCGCGGCGCATGCCGCCTCCAGCACCGCGCGCTGATGCTCATCTTGTCCCTCGATCTCGGCAATGCTGACTCCATAGCTGCGGCGCATCGCTTCGAGATACCGCCGCAGAATGTTCCGTTTCTCCTTGAGACTGCGGCACCCCGGCAGATGCAGGACGAGACGGACGCTGCCGATCATGGCCTGCGGCGGGCGCTACTCCAGCTTGCGTTCTTTCGAGACGATCCGGTACAGTTCGAAGACATCCCCCACCTTGATGTCATTGTAATCGACGATTTTGATGCCGCACTCCAGTCCGGCGGAGACTTCCTTGACCGAATCGGCAAAGCGGCGCACCGAATCGATCAGTCCGGTGTAAATCGTGGTGCCGTCGCGCACGACGCGCACGCGGTCGCGCGGCTTGACCGCGCCTTCCAGCACATCGGAACCGGCGATCGTTCCCACTTTGGAGATCTTGAATACCTGTTTGACCTTCGCTTCGCCGGTGCGCTCCTCGACCTCGATCGGCTTGAGCATTCCCTCGAGCGCCGAACGGATATCGCGCTCGACTTCATAGATGATGTCGTAGAGGCGAACGTCGACCCCCTCCTGCACCGCCAATTCGCGCGCGCGCGCATCGGGGCGCACATGGAAGCCGATGATGACCGCCTCGGAGGCCGCCGCCAACAGCACGTCGGACTCGTTGATCGCGCCGACGCCGCGATGGATCACGTTCACCTGCACTTCATCGGACTTGATCTTCGTCAGCGTGTCGGCCAGCACCTCGACCGACCCGTCGACGTCGCCTTTGATGACGATCTTCAACTCCTGAATGGTGCCGGACTGAATGCGTTCGTACAGGTTGGTGAGCGTCGTCTTCTGGATCATTTGTTGCGTGCGTTCGCGCTTGAGACGCCCGCGCATCTGCGAGATGTGGCGCGCCTTCTGTTCATCGACGCAGACGACGAAGGTATCCCCCGCCTGCGGCACACCATCGGAGCCGACCACCAGCACCGGCGCCGACGGCGGCGCATCGGTGACCGCGTAGCCGCGCTCGTTGAACATGCTGCGCACGCGCCCGCAGTACGGTCCGGTCACGAAGTCATCGCCGATGTGCAGTGTGCCGGTCTGCACCAGCACGGTGGCGACGGCGCCGCGTCCGCGGTCGAGTTGCGCCTCGATGATGACCCCGCGGGCGCGCCGCAGGGGGTTCGCGGTCAACTCGAGCACTTCGGCCTGCAGGTGGACCATTTCCAACAGCTTATCGACGCCCATGCCGGTCTTTGCGGAGACCGGTACGATGATGGTCTTGCCGCCCCAGTCCTCCGGCACCAGGCCGTGCTCCGACAACTGCGACTTGACACGGTCGATGTCGGCATCGGGGAGGTCCATTTTGTTGACGGCCACGACAATCGGCACTTCGGCGGCCTGCGCGTGGTCGATGGCTTCGATCGTTTGCGGCATGACCGCATCATCCGCCGCAACCACAAGGATCACGATGTCGGTGGCCTGCGCGCCGCGCGCGCGCATCGCAGTGAAGGCGGCATGGCCCGGTGTGTCGAGGAATGTCAGTTGGCCGGCGGAACTGTCGACCATGTATGCGCCGATATGCTGCGTGATGCCGCCCTTTTCACCCGCGACGACATTGGCCACGCGGATATAGTCCAACAGCGAGGTTTTGCCGTGATCCACATGCCCCATGATGGTCACCACCGGGGCGCGCGGGGCTTCCTCGCCGATTTCCTCTTCGTCGTCGGCCAACACTTCCTCGCCGATTTCCTCGACCTGCCGGATGCTGTAATCGAATTCCAGCGCGATCGTCTCGATCGTGTCCAGATCGAGCCGCTGGTTGACCGTCGCGAGCATTCCCAGCTCGAGGCACTTGGCGACAACTTCCGTCGGGCTGACACCCATCTTGTGCGCGAGCTCGGCGACGGACATAAACTCATTGACCTCGATCGTCCGTGTCGGTTCGGGGACACCCGCGTCGTCGCCGGCTTCATGGCGCTGACGCCGTTTCGATTTCGTCCGTGTTCCCAGTTCCGCAATCGTCTTGCGGAAACTCGCCGCGACATCCCGCTGATCGACGCGCTGCCGGCGGCGGCGTCCGGAACGGCGACGGCGTCCGGCCGGGGCCGAGCCCACCGCGGCCTGCATCAAGGGTTGGCGTCTGACACCCACCGGCGACGCCGCGCCGCCGGGACGTCCGGTGATCCCTCCCACGGGCGTGCGGGACCGCGCGGGGCGCTGCTCCGGGGTCGATGTCGGTGTAAAGGTGCGTTGCTCGGTGACCGGCGGCGGGACGTGGGCGGCCTTGGCTTTGGCGGCGGCTTCCGCCGCCTCCTTTGCTTTGCGGGCTTCCTCTTCTTCGCGCCGGATTTTGTCGGCGGCGTCCTGCGCTTCCCGACGGCGCTGCACTTCTTCCTCGACCGCCCGGCGCGCCCGCGCCTTGCGCTCGCGCGTCTTGCGTTCGCGCTTTTCGATTTCCTCGCGCAGCTCCGCTTTCTGCTGGCGAAATTCCTGCTCGATCGCTTCAAGGATGTCATCGGAGGCGACGCTCATGTGACTGCGAACGTCGAACCCCAGACGCTGCACCATCGCCATCAGCGCATCGCTGGACAGGTTGTGATCCCGGGCAACTTCGTAGAGGCGTTTATTGGACATCCGTGTCAGTCACTCTCTTCGGTTGGCTCGGCGCCGTCCTGGTTTTCGTGGAACAGCTCGTCGCCGACGCGCGCGCCCACTTTCTCGTCTTCGGGCTTCACGCTAAAGTCGACCTGCTGCGCGACAAAGTCCTGCGCCGACTCCAGCAGTTTTTCGGCCGTCTTCGGCCCCATGCCCTCGATGGCCGTCAAATCCTCGATGCTCTTGCCGGCGAGAATCTCGATGGATGCGATCCCTGCCGCTTCCAACCTGTTTTTGGTGACATCGCCGATTCCGGGAAGCTGATCCAGCGGCGTTTTGGTGTCGAGCGTATGCGAACGCTCGGAGAGATATTGCGACTCGGAGCGGATGGTGATTTTCCAGCCGGTCAGTTTGGCCGCCAGGCGGGCGTTTTGTCCGCTGCGGCCGATGGCCAGCGAGAGCTTTTCATCGTCGACGATGACGAGCATTTCCTTGCGTTCCTCATCGGTGCGCACCTGCACTACGCGCGCCGGGGCCAGCGCCCGCGCCACGAACACCTCCGGATCGGAGTCCCATTGCACGATGTCGATGCGTTCGTTGGCCAGCTCGCGCACGATCGATTGCACGCGCACGCCCTTGACGCCGACACAGGCGCCGACGGGGTCGACGCGGTCGTCGATGGACGCCACCGCGACCTTGGAGCGTTCGCCGGGTTCGCGCGCGAGCGCCCGGATTTCGACGATGCGCTCGAAGATTTCCGGCACTTCCAGCGCGAAGAGCCGCAGCAGCAAGCCCGTGTGGGCCCGCGACAGGATGATCTGCGGCCCCTTCATGTTCGGCTGCACATCGGCGATAAAGGCGCGCACACGGTCTCCCTGACGGAACCGTTCGCGCGGAATCTGCTCTTTGTGCGGGATGACCGCTTCGGCGCCGGCGATATTGACGATGATTGTGCCTTTGTCGATGTGTTGCACGACCCCGGTCACGACTTCGCCGACCCGGTCCTTGTACTCCTCATAAATCTGCGCGCGCTCGCGTTCGCGGATGCGCTGCACGAGAATCTGTTTGGTCGCGGCGATGGCGTTGCGGCCGAAATCCTCAAACGACAACTCGATTTCCATCTCGTCGCCGATTTCGGTCTCCTCGTCGACCTCCTGCGCATCGATCAGCGAGATTTCGGTGCGCGGTTCGCGGACGAAGTCCACCACCGTCTTGGTGGCGGTCATGTAGATATCCTCGTTGGCCTTGTCGATGTGTACGCGCACGTTGTCGGCGTCGCCGAATCGTTTCTTCGCCGCCGTCATCAGCCCCTCGCGGACCGTCTCCAGCACGTAGTCCAACTCCAGATTCTTCGACTTCATGATCTGGTGGACCACTTCCCAAATGTCGAACTCAAGCACCATAGCCATTCTCGTGGATCCCACTCCCGCCGCCCGCGCGGACCGTTAGATGATCAGTTTGCCCTCTATCACCGCATCCCAATTCACATTCGCATCGCCGACCGTCACCGATGACTCGCCGACGCGGCCGATGATCCCTTTGATCCGCCGCTCCCGGCCGGTGTCGTCATGGTGCCGCAATTCGATCTTGCGTCCGACCTTGCGACGAAAATCCGCGGGCGCCGTCAGCGGCCGGTCGAATCCGGGAGAGGAGACTTCCAGCGTATACCGGCTTTCGATCATCTCCGACGCGTCCAGATCGGCCGACAGCCGCCGTGAGACCGCCTCGCACTCGCTGATCGTCACGCCGCCGACCTTGTCGACATACACGCGCAACAACTGGCGGCGGCCCGAACGGTTGTACGTCACCTCGACCAGCTCCAATCCATGGCGCTCGACGATCCCCTCGACCAGCTCTTTGAGGCGCGCCGCGGCCCGTTGATCGGCCCCTGTTGCCACTGCCGACCTCCCCCATCAGGCCCTGAGACCTGAGTTTCAGGACCGAAACCTCATAGTTTACAGATAGTTAGATTGTGGGGCAACAGAAAAGTGGGGGCTGGGCGGTCTGCATCTGCACATCCCGACAGTGTTAATCGTTTGCCCTGTAGGGGCCGGTCTCAGACCGGCCCGTCCGTCACGATCCATACGCGGGCGGGTCTGAGGCCCGCCTCTACACACCAATGCGGAGGTTCATTGCGTGCGTCGCGGGGGACTGTGTGAGGCGCCCGCACGAAAGAAACCAGCCAATCCCAAGAGAATCGTAGGGGCGGGGTCTCCCCGCCCTTAGTAGACCGAAACAACAAGGGCGCGGAAACCGCGCCCCTACGGATCAGGGAAGCTCCATCGAGTGCATTATTGTAGGGGCCGCCCACGAACCTACGTAGGCACTAAAGCACACAGGGATCGCAGAATACGCTCCCCGGATCGCCCGCGCGGAACGCAACGTCGACAAACTTCACGACATCAAATACATTCGTGACTCCATTACAGTCGACATCCGTCCGCTCGTGCGGACAATTCGGATGTGGGTCCGGTTCGGGCTGAACGCTCCGGAAGGCTACGTCAACTGACGCCACTACGTCGAAGACGTCAGTGTTCCCGTTACAGATTGGATCGGCGTGGCAGAAGCATGGGCAGCTCGGATCAGGCGGACAGATGCCCGAAGTGTTGCAGTTGACACAGTCGTTGTCCTCAAACACATAGAGCTGCAACAGATTGTCCACGACGATCCATTCGTCCCGTCCGTCTTGATTCAGGTCCGCTGATTTCCATCTGCTCAGTGAGCGATTGAGAGGCAGTTGCCAAAAACATCCTTCGACGAACTGTTCTGTGTACTGATCCCATTCCCATACGCGCCACTCTGGATATGATGCCATCGCCAGTTCTTGCAGGCCATCACAGTCCGTGTCGGCAGCCCAACATGGGTGAATGCCGATATACCCAGTGTTGTGCCTGAACCAGTGAGTTAGTTCGAAATTGTTGTCGCCGACTGCCGTCATCAGACGGTAATTGTATCCATACGAAGTGTCATGGGAAGAGCTCCCTAGCAACGGTCTTAGCTTCTGATCCGGAAGCGGACGGCAGGCTATTGAGGAGGCCACTTGGGCGGTCGCAGGGATGCTATCGCCCACGGTGCCTATGTATGCTAACCCGGTGTCTTGCCACTCAAACAATTCATGGCAGCACGCCAGATTTCCTAGAATGAACTCGACGCGCCCGTCAGCATCGAAGTCACCAATGGCAGCCTGTCCGATGGCGCCGTCGGGAGGCATTCCATCCGATGTGCTCACATACAATTCTGATTGTACTGTGAACGTGTCGTTTGGCACATCGTACTGGATCACTACGACGAAAGCATCTCCTGACAGTGCGTTTGGAGCTACAAGGAGTTCATGATATTCATCGTCGTCGACTTGGAAAGTGGCAGCATGCATTGCTACGGCGAATCCGGGCCAGTGAAATGAGGCTCGCAAATTCCAATCAGGGGCCGAGTAAATGAACAGCTGGTCGAAGAATTGAGTTACGAGATCAATATGCCCGTCGTTGTCCAGATCCTCAGAAACCCACACCACACCCATGTTTTGTGCGATAGTGTCATATTCATAGTTCAGCAAAGAGTCGAATCGATGCCTTATCACCTGTTCGCCCAAGACGTCGGCGATGTAGAAATCAGTTGCACGTGCCACGGAATCAAAGGACGGGTCAAGTCTGTCTTGTGTAACCTCGAAATCCACAAGGGACGTGCAGGTCTCAGCCATGTCAGGGAGCGATGGATGGCTGTCGCCGGGACTCCCCCACTCGTTGGGGCTTTCTTGTCGCACAGCCCAGACTGGAATCACACCTGACGGAAATCGTGAAGCCAGCTCAAGTGTGCGGACAGAATCGGCGGCTGAAAACTGATGCCGCTCGCTCACGGTCGGCTGATCGTCTGAGGCGCCAGGACTTGGTAACGTGATTACGGCGGCCATTATCAGCGTTGCTCGAATGAGTCGTCGGATCGATTCCGCTGCGTTCACACTTTAATATATCGGTGGTCCCCGTCTATCCAAGCGATCAGTCACGCAGTGAGCAGCGGTTAAGACTCCGGATCAGACGCCAGGCGAGGACGCCTGGCGTGCAACAGGAATAATCAGGAAGTGCCCAACGCCGCATCAATCTCCCGCCTCACACGGGCGACCAGATCCCCCGCCAGCACCGACTCTGGTTCGGCGGCATCGCGGCGTTTCAGTTCCCAAACGCCCTGCTTCAAGCCCTTGGAGCCGACCGTGACACGGAACGGAATGCCGATTAAGTCGGCATCTGCGAATTTGACACCGGCGCGCTCGTCGCGGTCGTCGTAGAGCACCTCGACTCCTGCTTTTTGAAGTTCATCGTAGAGTTGATCGGCGGCAGCAGATAATGTCGCGTCGTTGCTGGCGACGCAGACCAGATGGCAGTGAGCCGGTGCAATCGGCAGTGGCCAGACGATCCCGTCTTTGTCGTGGCTGCGCTCGACCGCTGCTTGCGCCGTGCGCGTGATGCCGATCCCGTATGATCCCATGACCATCGGTCTTTCATGGCCGTCGGCATCGGTAAACAACGCCCCCAGCGCCGATGAATACTTCGTGCCGAGCTTGAAGGTGTTGCCGACTTCGATGCCGCGCCGCCGGATGAGCGTGCCGTCGGCACACCGCGGGCAGCCCTCGCCTTCTTCGGCGGAACGGATCAGGGCCGATTTGGTGATCTGAAAGTCGCTGAGATTCACGTCGACGATGTGTTTGTCGGCTGAGTTGGCCCCGACAACAAAGTTGCGCATCGCCGCGATCTCATCATCGGCAATGATTTCAAACTCACTGGAGAGGCCGACCGGCCCGGCGAACCCGACCGGTGCCCCGGTGAGCGAGACGATGGTCTCGGCATCGAGCATCTCGATTGTTGGAACTCCGGCTGCATGCGCCAGTTTGACTTCGTTGATCTGCCGGTCGCCGCGTATCAGTGCTGCTACATATCGCTCCCGCGCGCGATAGAGCAATGTCTTGACCAGTTTGGTCGCCGGGACTTTCAGAAACGCTGTCACGTCCTCAATCGTCTTGGCGTTTGGAGTGTCGACTTCCCTGCT
This sequence comes from Candidatus Zixiibacteriota bacterium, assembly GCA_036397555.1. Classification (NCBI taxonomy): domain Bacteria; kingdom Pseudomonadati; phylum Candidatus Zixiibacteriota; species Candidatus Zixiibacteriota bacterium. The sequence goes on from DASWIS010000027.1 coordinate 17,351, forward strand.
TTTGCGCGGACTCTCATCATCGACACGCACCGCACGTGTGACCGACTCGGCGCGTTCGATGTTCGCCGCGTAACCGCACTCCGGGCACGACAGGATGATCGCCTCGCCGCCGTCGGTCTCGACCACGACCATGAATTCATGCGCCGAACTGCCGCCCATCGCACCGGTGTCGGATTCGACCATCACCGTGTCCAGACCGCAACGGCGAAACGCAGCGTTGTAGGCATCGACCATCTTCTGGTAGCTGATCCCCAGTCCGGCGTCATCGACGTCGAATGAGTAGGCGTCCTTCATCATGAATTCGCGTCCGCGCATCAGGCCGAAGCGCGGACGAATCTCATCGCGGAATTTCACCTGGATCTGATAGAGGTTCAGCGGCAGCTTCTTGTAGCTGCGCAGTTCACCGGCCACGAGGTGGGTTACGACCTCTTCATGCGTGCCGCCGAGGACCATCGGACGGTCATGACGGTCCTTCATGCGCATCAGTTCGGGGCCGACCGTCGCGAATCGTCCGGTCTTTTCCCACAACTCCGCGGGATGCAGCACCGGCATGGTGATCTCGAATGCGCCGGCGCGGTCCATCTCTTCGCGCACAATCTGAGAAATCTTCGCGAGCACGCGCTGCAGCAGCGGCAGATAGATGTAGATGCCGCCGGTCAGTTTGCGGATGAAGCCCCCGCGCACCAGCAGCTTGTGGCTGATCAGTTCTGCATCGGCGGGGTCCTCCCGCAGCGTGGGGATAAATGTCCGGCTCATGCGCATGGTGTCGGCTCTCTGGAGCAATCGCCCCGTGGGACGTGACGGGTCGGGCCATGATAGCGAAAACAGTCGTCGGCCCAAACCCAAAGTTGTAGTTGTAGGTCAGAGGACTGCGCCAAGCGCAACATCGGGATCCGCCAATCAGAAGATCGTCAGGAGCCCGGTGCACGATCTTCTGAACGGAGACAAGCTGTCCGGACGCGCCGTGCTCCTGACCTAAAGACCCCCCATGCCTGTGTGGGTCAGCCCTTGGGCTGACTCGCACAGAATATCCCGTGCTGCACGCGAGTGCGGGACGGGATGATGGGGCGAAGCATCACTCACGAGTTAGCGTGGTCTCCGGACAAGTTTGCCCTGCGCCGTTGTGGTCAGCCCAAGGGCTGACCGGCACAGCGACGAGTTGTCCGGACGCGCCGTGCTCCTGACCTAAAGACCCCCCATGTCTGTGTGGTTCAGCCCTTGGGCTGACCCGCACAGAATATCCCGTGCTGCACGCGAGTGCGGGACGGGATGATGGGGCGAAGCATCACTCACGAGTTAGCGTGGTCTCCGGACAAGTTCGCCCTGCGCCGTTGTGGTCAGCCCAAGGGCTGACCGGCACAGCGACGAGTTGTCCGGACGCGCCGTGCTCCTGACCTAAAGACCCCCCATGCCTGTGTGGGTCAGCCCTTGGGCTGACTCGCACAGAAGTCGGCTTTGCGGGGATCGGCAGTCCGGTGCGGCGGGATCGGGCAATCAGCGGCGCGGCCGTTTCCGATCGGGAGACTTCTTGTCGGGCTCGGGCTTCTTCTCCGCCGACGATGGGGCTTTGTCGGCGTCACGCTGCGGAGGGGGCGCCGACCAGTTCGCCTTCGACTCGGTGGCTGTCTTAGTGCGCGTGCTTTCGTGCTGCGACTTGCACTTGACCCGGTCATCGACGCCGTCTTTGTTCTTGTCGATGTAGTTGTCGTACTGCCCCGCCTTGGAGTCGCCCGATTTCTCGACCTGCTTTTGGAGACGATTGAGCAGGTCATCATTGGGCGGCGTCGACTGTTCGACGGCCTTCGGCGCAGCATCTTTGACGGGCTGGGTCGTAGTCTGATCGGACGGCGACGGTTCGGCGGGCTTTTCTTCCTTCGGCTTGGCATCGATCGCCCACGCGGTCGTTGCGGCGCAGGCGATCATCGCCGCCAGCAGATATGGGGTCAATCGTTTCAGCATATTCAGCACGCCTCAATCGATAACACTCTCTACTTTATACATCGGCATGGGCCGTTCGTCAATCCTCAAGCCGGGCGATCAGGGCCTTCCGCGTGACGACCGATCCGACTTCGCCTGTCCGCGTTCCGCCGTTGGGGCATTCGCACGGGGAGCACTGTTTGTTTTGCCTTTGAACTCCCGCGCGTCAACCGCAGACTTTGCGGCATCTCCGGCCGACTTGGCGACCTTCACCGCCGACTTGACCGTTTTGCTGATGACGCGGTCGATCCGCAGGGCTCCCGAGGACTTCGAGTCTGCGGTCTTGCTCTTCTGCGACTTGACCACAACGCGGTCCTTCGACTCCGTTTGTCGAGTGGGCTCAGGACGGGTCGTCACGCGTTCCATCGTCTGCGTAGTGGTCTTCGATTGCTCGGTCAGTTCGCGGCGATCGGCCGCCCGCGTGCTTCGGCCTTGCTCACCACGAGCGGTTCGGCTCTGTTCAACACGGGTGTCTCGACTCTGCTCACCGCGGTTGGTCCATTCCTTTCTTGCGGAAGCCGACGATTCTCTCGACGCCGCATCGGTCTTCGACCGCGTTGTCGCCTTCGCCTTACGGATCACATCCATCGTCGCCTGGTCGGTGCGGACTTCGTCGGGGATGCCGCGACGCGCCGCCTTGGCATGCCCGTATTCGACCACGCGCCTCACATGTCCCGGCTTGCCGAACACAAGCACATCCTGCGCGTAGTACTCGGTCTTCGGCCGCACGTGGACCGTATGCCGACGGACCACTCTGGGGCCGTCGTAGCAAATGATCTCGTGGGCGCCCCAATGGCGGCGTGGGATGCGGATCGGGGCGCAGCCGACAAAGTCGCCATCGACATAGATGCGCCCGCCGATCGGCCAGCCGATGAAGATCTCGCCGTAGAACACATCGGGCCACGGATCGAATACGTTGACATTGATGTTGACGAAAAAGCGGCGCGGCCGCACTTCAAACGACGCCAGGTCGGTCGCGCACCAGTTCCAATAGCGCCGGGCGATCTTGCGGTTGACCGTCCGAATGTAGCCGAGCCGGTCATCGCCCGCCCAGAAGTCGCGCAGATCGGCATCGTGGTACACCGCATCGCGTCCATTGACCGTGCGCAGGTACACCGGCCAGTCGGGCGGGCTGATCGGAAACTCCGAGGCGATCGCCTGCACATACTCGATGCCCGGCGGACCATCGACAGTCCAGTCGAAGGAATCGTAGCGGCGCGGAAACTCGACGACTGTCCCGCCCGGCACGAAGTTGTCGTCCCACGGGTCATACGGAAACAGGATGTTGAGCCGCCCGCGCGTGTCGATGTTGTAAAGAATCAGAAAGCAATCGCGCGTGGTCTCGACAAACATGCGGATGTCGTCGCCGGGCGAGTAGATGCCGCCTTCGCCGCGATCCGGCCAGATCCACACCTGCAGATCATCCTTCGGATGCGTGCTGATCTTCAGCGTCGCGGATACGCTGACGTCGGCGACTGCGTTCGCTGCCGCCATCAACAATACGGCAACCAGCGTAATCGCGGCGGTCAGCGTCGTCCCGTGTGTGATTTGACGTGTCTTCATCGCATCCTCCTGTGCGTCAAACTCCGTCCGATTGCGGCAGGGCGGGTTTCAGTTCGGGCAAACCCGCGACCAACTGGTACGCCCAGTCGACGAGCACCCAGGTGTCGCCCCGGGACGTGACCCGGAACTTGGCGAAGTGGTTCTCGTTGGTCCACACGACGTAGGTGTGCCCCTCGATCAATTCGGCCCAGCCGATGTGCGACCATCCCTGTTCGGGCGCCCAGTCGAGCTGATCCATGTCGTCGGTGTAGCCGAAGTCCTGAATGTCGTTGTAATCGCTGGAATTATTGTAGACGGCAACCGCCGTGAGAATCCCCAGTGCGTCGTCGTAGTAGACTTCGATGTGCGCCGAGGGATGCCCGATGGGAACCGACACGCCATGTTCGATATCGAAACCGGCGATGCCGGTCACGTCCGCATCCAGCAGGACATCCTCACCCTCGGGACGCGGCGTATCGACCGTCGGATCGCTCGCGTACGACAGCGCACTTTCGTTGCCGGCAAAATCAGTTGCACTGATCGCATAGTAATAGGTGTGGCCGTTGGCGACGTCGTCACGATCCACATACACAAAGTCGGGATTGTCCGGATCCCAGGCGCCCGCGCCCACAACCGCCAGCAGGAAGAAATCGCCGGAAGATTGCGGCTCGTTGTCGGCGCGCCAGATGAGATACTCATCGAGATCATCCTCGGAACTGCCAAACCAGTACACCGTGACCGCGCGGTCCCCGGTGACCGTATAGACGCCGCGCGGGACGCCCGGCGCGGTGTCATCCGGTGCGACCACGACGGTATCGCCGTTGAACTCGCATCCGAACAGCAGGTTTCCGATCAGAAACCCCATACCCAGGATAATCCGATTGCTCATCATGGCCAGCCTCCTTCCGGCTCTCCGGGCATTGGTATGGCAAGGGCCGTGCCAGAGCAGTGGAATGAGCGTATGCTTATGTAGTTATTTGTGTTACGTACGCCTTAGGAAGTATCGCATTAAGTGTGAATGGACACGATTCCGGCGAACGGCGGGCCGGGTGCACGGGAATTGGGCACTGGTACAGTTTGGTTTTGGGATTGAATCGAACAGTCGATTAGTAGTATAGGGAGAGTCTATGCCAATCAAACAACACGCAAAGCGATGGTCTGTCAAAGAGCAGATCATCAATGACGACGCAACCGGTCTATCATTTCAGTTTGAGGTCGCGTCAGACGGAAAGCCGCGGCTTATGGTTTATGGAGAATTGCCGTTTGGAAACCGCGAACTACTTTTCGATGAAGATGGCGCTGAGGCCGGTGCGGGTACCTGCACAACCGGCCCCTGTTGCGCCATGTGGATCAAGGTAATAGAAGATTAACCGACGCGTTGGTTACAGCGCGGCAGTTTTCCATACTTTTTCTTGAACCACTCCAGAAGCTCCTTTTCGCGAGCAACCGGGTTCGGAATCACCTCGGAGCAGTAATGCGTAGGTTTCTTTGTACACACGCCTTCCCGCCCACTGAAGTGATCTTTCAAGCGCGAGCGGATGGTAGTTGTGCCACCCTGCGCTCGTCCGATGTAGATGATTTCACTGCCCTGCGCGAGCATATAGACACCCGCCGCTTGTCTGGATGATCCTCCCCCGATTTGGTTGACACCTCATAAGAGAGTTTTGATACTCTCGGAGGAGGTGTTTGATGAGCAGTTCAAGACGCCGGTACACGGCGGAGTTTAAGGCGGAAGCGGTTC